>JBOGMR010000668.1:0-6794 GCA_050746825.1 Bryobacteraceae bacterium
ATTTGGCTTTCATTTGGGGTTGCCTCAGGCAGTGTTGGCTTCTGGTTGCATCAAGGCAGCGGCACTTGGGACAGCCGTTGCGAAATATGGCGCATGAAAGAGGTGACGTGACTTAAGATCGTGTGCGCTTCCGACTGGGTATAGCTATCCCGTCCATGCATCGCGTGGTTCCTGACGGCCCGTTGGAAGTGGCGGAATTCCAAAGCTGCGCCGTTGAAGAACGGTTCATCCTGCTTCCAACTTGGATTGTGATCGCGAAGCGTTCGGATCTTCTTCTCACACTCTTGTAGAACGTGGTGCCAATTAGGGTTGGTGACGGGCACGCTAAGCGCCGTGGCGAAGGCGGCAAGCCCGTATTCCAGTATCCGCATGAGATGAAAGACCGAGGCAGTATAGCGATCAAGTGCGTAGCATGCTCCAGCCTCTAATGCCTCTCCTTCGATCAATGGGAACTTTTCCAAGACCTCACTGCCCATCCATTCTGCGGATTGATAGTACTGCGGGTGATCGAGGCGCAGAAAGACTTGCCCTTCAAGTTCATCATGAATTCGACTCTCGATTTCCGCCATCGCATCGTTCACCCGATAACCTTTGCGCCGTAGGTCAGTATCCAGAAGTCTCTGGGTTGCCTTCTTGGAAGTATGTAAATCGAGCCGATTGCATAGATCCAAGACCTGTAGAAGCGCCGTCTTAGCATCATCGAGTTCCTCATCGGTGAGCGTATCTTCGGGCAACCGTCCGATGTGGAGGAAGGATTGCCTAAAGTTTGGTAGAACGGTGAGAAGCGATTGGAAATGATGGGCAGCGAAAGAAAGCACGTCGTACAGAGTACACAACTTCTTAAGCTGCGGTGGATTTGTGAGATCGAAGAGGGGCACAGGGGAATTCACAGCCGCACCCCCGTCTCCCGCGTCAACGCACTCTTAGGACAGTACCCACGAGTGCAAAGCGCTACGTCAGCTAGACTGGAGAGCGAGTGGAGCAGTTCTCTTTCGAGTTCGAGCTTGCGCCGCGCCGCCGCGTCCTTTCGGTCGAGGAGTTGAACGCGGCGATCCGCGGGCTGCTCGACCAGGAGTTCTCGAACCTCTGGGTCTCCGGCGAAATTTCCGGCGTCAAACTCGCCGCCAGCGGCCACTACTACTTCACGCTCAAAGACGCCGGGTCGCAGATCCGGTGCGTCTGCTTCCGCTCCTCGCACCGCTACTTCAAATTCAAACCGCAAGACGGCGTGGCCGTGCTGGCGCGCGGGCGCATCGACGTCTACGAAGCGCGCGGCGAATACCAGCTTCTGGTGGAAGCGCTCGAGCCGCAGGGGCACGGCGCACTCCAATTCGCGTTCGAGCAGCTCAAGAAAAAACTCGCGGCCGAAGGCCTTTTCGACGAGGAACGCAAGCGGCCGCTTCCCAAATATCCGCGCCGCATCGGACTGGTGACCTCGCCGCGCGGCGCGGTGATCTCCGACATGATTCAGATTCTCTCGCGCCGGTTTCCGGGACTCCACATTCGCCTGTACCCGGCCCTGGTGCAGGGCCAAGGCTCGGTCGAGGAAGTGGTGCGTGGAATTCAGTTTTTCAGCCGGACCGATTGGACCGAAGTCGTGATCGTGGCGCGCGGCGGCGGCTCGCTCGAAGATCTGTGGACATTCAACGAAGAGGCTGTGGCGCGTGCGATCGCCGGCTGCCGTGTGCCCGTGATCGCCGCCATCGGACATGAGACCGACGTTACGATCGCCGATTTCGTTTCGGACCTCCGCGTCCCCACGCCCTCAGCCGCCGCCGAATTGGTGGTGCGTTCGCGCCAGGCTGTCGTGGACCAGGTGGAAGCCCTGCACTATGGGCTCACGCAGCGCATTCGGTACCGGCTGGCGATGCTCTCGCGCCGGCTGCATCAGCAAGGCGTGGATCGCGCGCTGTCGCTGTTGAATCGATCCATCGGACGCGATCTCCAGCGCGTCGACGAGCTGCAATACCTGCTGAAGGAACGCATCCGCACAACATTGGCAGCGCGCCTCAAGAGACTTGGTGAGCGCGAATCGCAGGTCCGTTACTTCGATCCGCGCCCGCACCTGGCGCGCCAGCGGCGCCGCCACGCAGCCGCCGCGACCACGCTCGCGCAGGCGATGCGGCTTCACGTGTCGCGCCGTCACCGCCGATACGACACCCTGTCGGCAAAACTCTCGCAGCTCAGCCCGCTCGCCATTCTTGAACGCGGTTATGCGATCGTCACCGGGGAACGCGGCGAAATCCTGCGCAACGCTCAGGACGCACCGCCTGATTCGCGGATCGGCGTGCGGCTGTCCAAGGGCCGCGTCGAAGCGCGCGTCCTAGAGCAGAAACCGGATTAGCACGAGGCTCATCGCGCACAGCGCTGCACAGGCAATTGCTCCGCTGGCTAATACGCGTCCGCCCACCTTGGCGAGCAAGCGCACGTTCACCTCGAGTCCCATCGCCGCCATCGCGAGCGTCAACATCAGATTTCCGGCCTCCACCAGCAGCGGGCCTACCGCCAGCGAGAATTCGCGCGGCTGCCCGAACAGCCAGGCCGCGGTCTCGAAATGCACCGACGGAATCAGTCCCATCGTGTGCAGCACCGCAACACCCAGGAAACCCCAAACGAAGTTCGGTACCAGGCGCGCATAGTGAACTTCCAGTTCGCCGGCGGCGCCCGATCGCGCGCGATTCCGCCGGTACATCGTGATCAGCACGAAGATGAACGGTGCGAGCAGCGTGACGCGAACCAGCTTCACCAGCGTCGCGAGCGTGCCGGCCTTTTCGCTGAACGCGAACCCCGCCGCGACCACCTGCGGCACCGCATGAATCGACGTCCCCGCCCACACGCCGAAAACTTCATCGCTCAAATGCAGCAGTCCGCCCGCCAGCGGAAACGCGAACATCAGCAGCAACCCGAGCAGGTTAATCGTGCCTACCGAAAGCGTGACATCCTCGTCTTCTGCGTCGATGAGCGGCGCCACCGCGACGATCGCGCTGGTTCCGCAGATCGCCGTGCCCGCCCCTATCAGCAGCGAGGTCTTCGGCCACAGCCCGAGCGCGCGCCCGCTGTAATACGCCGCCGCCATCGCGATCAAAATGCAGGCCACCGTGATCGCCAGCGACCGCGACCCGACCGTCGCGATCTGCGCCAGGTTCAGACCCGCACCCGTGAGCACAATCGTGAATGGAATCATTCTGCGGACGACGTTCTTGCACACCGCGACGGCAGGCGCCGGAAGCGTGAAAAGATTGCGCGCCACCACACCTACCAGAATCGCCAGTATGGACGCGCTGATCGAGCGGCGAATGCCGAAGCCGGTGTCAATCCGGAACGGCGGGAACGGCAGATAGTGCAGAGCGTAGGCGACAGCCGCCACAGCCGCGGTGAGTACGTATCCCGGGAGCGTTCGCTCGGGTGGCTTGGCTGCCGCCCGGGTCGCGACGTGCCGCTCGACGGCCGGCTTCTCGAAAACTCCTTCCATCGAGCCGAGCGACAGCATCGCCTCTTCGCTCAGCGAGACGTACGAATGCGGCCGCGATCCGGGTGGCGGGTTCATGCCGATGCCAGCAGGACTGTTTCGAGCAGCCGCCCGGTGAGTGCCGCCGTCTTTCCGCCGGTGTCTCGCGCCGCATCGTAATTGGTGAAAGCCGCGGCCCGAATCCGGAAGCGGCGCCCGATTTGCGCGATCGCCTCCGCAATCTGCGCTTCAGTGAATCCGCCGGGAGCCGGGAATCCCACGCCCGGCGCTTCAACCGGATCGATCGCGTCAAGGTCGACGTGCAGGTAGAGTTCCGCCGCGCGCGAGGCCAGCGTCTCCAGTTTCGCTTCGAACGTGTCCCAGCCGCCGGCGCCGGCCACCTGTACTTCGGATCGCTCCACGCGCGGTTTTTCGAGCGGGTCGAGATCGCGCGTGGCCGCGAGAAGAATGCGCGCCGGCGAAAGGAAAGTGCGGCCGCCCGTGCGGGCCCACACCTCACGGTGACAATCGCCCACGGCAACGGAAAGCGTCATCCCGTCGAAGAAGCCGCTGGGACTGCTCTCCGGCGTGTTGTAGTCGCCGTGCGCGTCAAACCAGACCACGCCGATCTCCGCATTGCCAATACCCGCGAGGGTGCCCAGCGCGCTGTTGCAGTCGCGCGAGAGCACCACGGGGAGCGAACCGGCATTCGACGCAGCGCGCACGGCTTCAGCCACGGCGCGGTTCACCGCGACGATCGCGCCGATCTCTGCACTCGCGCGCGTGTCCACCGCGACGCGGCGCCGCTGCAGTGGCCCTTCCATCGCCGGCAAATCCGGTCGCGGCCGTCCGAGGTGATAAGGGGTCTCAATGAGAGTAGGCGCACCGCGCATCGTCGTTGTTCATTATTGCGTCATATATCATTGTAAGATGCGCCGCATCCTCCTCATTACGCTTGTGCTTGTTTCCGCTTCCCTCGCGCAGAGACCGCGCGTACCCGCGCCGGAGACCGGCTGGGTTTCGCTTTTCAACGGCAAGGATCTCACTGGCTGGGTGAAGGTCGGGAACGAAAAGTGGGAGGTCGAAGAGGGCGGCGTGATTCACGGAGAGGGTATCACGAAAGAGTACGGCTATCTGCGAACCGAGAAAACGTACAAAGATTTCCATCTCTCGCTGCGTTTCAAATGCGAGGCGAACGGCAACAGCGGCGTGTTCTTCCACTCCGATTTCAAGCCCGGCGCCGCGACGATCACGCAGGGTCTGCAATTCGAGATCGACCGCGTGCTGAACCACCACACGGGCGGCGTCTACGGAGACGGGCGCAACTGGATTGTGTGGCCCGCACCCGAAAACGAGACGGTAATCCGGCCCAACGACTGGAACGATTTTCTCCTGATCGTTCAGGGGAACCGCTACATCTCGCGGCTGAACGGTGTGCTCATGGTGGACTTCACCGATCCGTCGCCGAGGTCTTTCGATGGCTACATCTCGCTTCAGCTCCACTCGGGCGGCGAAGGCAACATGCGGTTCAAGGAAATTTTTATTCGGGACCTCACCAAGCGATGAAGCGCGGGCGGTTCTCGCAGCCGTGTCGAACAGCCTGGGCGATGTCGTGGGCCTTGTCGAAGTGGCCGCGCGGCTTCGGCCGAACGCACATGAAAACGTTAAGTAGGATTGCGGCGCTCGCCGGTCTCGCAGCGCTCACAGCCGCGGGAGCTGCGCGGGAGCTCGAATCCTGGATCGGCGCGGTGCGCCGGGAAGTCCGTACACAGGACGCCATGAAGCGGGTGCGCGACATCTATTCGACGGACCGCTGGTTCACGTTCCCGAAGTTTCAGGAGACGGCTGACTATTTGAAGCGCACGATGGAAGCCATCGGCCTCGAGCGCGTCGAGATTGTCCACGCGCCCGCGGACGGAAAGAGCCAGTTCGGATTTTGGACGATGCCGATGGCGTGGGACGCGCGCGCAGCGACTCTCGAAATCGCCGGGCCGGACCGGGTCGTCCTTGCCGATTACAGGAAAATTCCTACGTCGCTCGGTATGTGGAGCGGGCCGACGCCGCCGGAGGGTGTGGTCGCCGAGGTCGTCGAACTGGCTTCGGCGAGAGATATCCCGAAAACCGGCCTCAAGGGGAAGCTGGTGCTGACCTCCCGCAATCCGGCCGACATGAAGTGGCAACTGACGAAAGCCGGCGCGCTCGGCGCGATCAACGCCTTCACCGAGAATCCCGATCTTGCCGGCGGCCGTCAGTGGATCAACGCTTGGGGCGACCGTGGCTGGGCGTTCAACCAAGGCGACGCGCCGCTGCTCAGCTTCTCGATTTCGCCGCAGGAGGCCGCGGAGCTGCGCCGCCGCATGAAGGAGCAGGGCCGCGTGCAGGTGCGCGCAAAAGTGGACGCCCGTTATTACGAGGGATCTTACCCCTATGTAACGGGCGTGATTCCCGGAGCGAACCCGGACGAAGAGGTGTTGACGCTCGGGCACACCTCCGAGCAGGGCGCGCAGGACAACGCGACCGGCGTCGCGGCGATGCTCGAATCCGTGGCGGCGCTCAACCGCCTGATCCGCAGCGGACGCCTCGCGCGGCCCAGCCGGTCGATCCGCATCCTCGCGATGGGCGAGATGTACGGGTCGATGCGCTACATCGCTTCGAACCCCGAGCGCGTGAAGCGGACAGTGGCGGCCATGTGCCTGGACACGCCCGCGTCCCCATACGAGTTGAAGGGCGCCGAGTACACGTTCGATATGAACCCGCATTCGGGCGCGGCGTACACCGACGCGCTCATCCTCGAAATCGCACGCACGTATTTCGCGCGGAACAAACGTGCGTGGCACTACAAGCCCTTCATGCCGGGTACGGACAGCTTCCTCGGCGAACCAAGCATCGGCATCCCCACCACGTGGGCCTACAGCGGCACGGGCGTTCAGACCCACCACAACAGCGAGGACACGCCGGACCGCGTCGACGCGCGATCGCTCGCCGACATCACCATCGTCAACGCGATCTTTCTGTACACCATGGCGCGAGCGGGCGAGTCCGAGGCGCGCTGGCTGGCAGAGCTAGCCGCCAGGCATTGGGAGGGCGATTCCGCCTACCGGAAGGAACGCGGCAATCAGGCGGTGCTTTCGGTGCTCCGGCTGGTTCCAGAGGCGCGTCGCGAGACGGTGCGAAAGTCGCTCGAGCCGCTACTGCGGCCCGTTTCGCAAACGACGGCTACCGGCGGCATGATCGTGCGCCGGAAGCGATTCGGAACGATTCCGCTTGACGATCTCGCGCAGGATCAGCGCGAGGGTTATCCATCCGGCGCCTGGACGCTGGCGCCGTCCATCGCGCTCTACTGGTG
>JBOGMR010000669.1:0-2961 GCA_050746825.1 Bryobacteraceae bacterium
CACGACGCGGCGGCGGAGGCTTGGCTTTTGCGTCAAGGGTCAATCATAACGCATCGACCAGCTTCTGAGGCTCGACGCGTTCCATCGGCGACAGCACGGTGACGCTGGGCCCGCGCGGCGCCCAAACGATCGGGTTGGTGGGTCCGAATAAGGCGACAACGGGAGTGCCAACCGCTGCGGCAAGATGGGAGATTCCGGAGTCGTTGCCGATGTAGACGCGAGCGGTGGCGAGCCAACAGGCGAGCTGGTAGAGATTGGGGATGCGAACCGCGCCGTCGAGCGCCTCTTCAGGGCCGGCGCACCAGCGGACGGGCATCGGCAGGAGTCGCGCGACCTCCTGGAAGCGGTCGAGCGGCCAGCGTTTTGAGGGACTGCTGGCGAACGGGTGGATGACGGCGAAATCGCCGCGCGCGCCGGGACAGACGATTCGCGGCGTCGCACCGGGCGGCGCGCCCACGTGCGACGAGAAGAAGTCCACGGCGTGGATGGAGCCTTCCATCGATGGCAGGGCGGGGAAGAAGTCGAAGGGCAATCGCAGCGCGCGCACCGCATCGATGAACTCGGGCCGGTTCGCGCCGTACCAGGAGACGATGCGGTCGAAGCTCCGGAGGCGCGCGAGCAGCGAATCGGACGGCGCGACGTCGGGGAGGCCGAGCAGGTCGAGACCGGTTGAGGCGATCGAGCAGGTCCGGTGTGCGCAGCGGGCGAGGGGGACGTTGGCGGCGGCGGTCCAGACTTCGAGGTCAGCGCCGAGCGCCTCAAGCGCCGGGATCGAGACGATGAAGTCGCCGATGGCGCCGGGACGGATGGCGAGGGTGGTCACGTGGCGCAGGCCCATGGCCTGCCACGTCCGGACTCATCCGGACGCTTGGCCCCGGTTGCGGCAAGCGCCGAGACGAGTCTCGGCGCGGCAGACACGAGTGTCCGCGCCACATCAACCAGGCAGGATGCGGGAGATGTCGTTATAAAGAGCGAACACCGTGACCACCATGAGGAAGACGAAGCCCACTTTGATCACGGCTTCCTTCACCGGCAGGCTGAGGTCGCGGCGCATGATCATTTCCACGAGCAGCAGCAGAATCACGCCACCGTCGAGAATCGGGATCGGCAGCAGGTTGAAGATCGCGAGGTTGAGGCTCACCATGCACATCAGATGGATGAACGTCGTGAATCCCTCGCGGGCGGCTTCTCCAGAGAGCTGGGCGATCCCGATGGGACCTTGCAACTGCTTGGCCGACATGCGCCGTTCCAACACACCCCGGAGGAACTGGACGATCATCGAAGCGCCCTTCTTGTTCTGCTTGACGGACTCGCTGAGTGCGTCGGGGAACGAGAGCCGCGTGGTGATCAGTTCCAGACGCGGAGCGGGCTGCACGCCGATCATCCAGATGCTCTTGCTCTCTCCATCGGGTGTACTGAAAACCGGCTGGACCGAGACGGTCTCGCGCCGGCCGTGCCGGTCGATTTCAAGCCGGATCGGCTTTCCGTTCGCGCGTTGCGCCACTTCGCGAAGTTTGATTCGAGAAAATATGGGTTCCGCGTTGGCCGAGAGCAACAGGTCGCCTTTCTTCAAGCCGGCCTTCTCGGCAGGCATTCCGGGAGACACGGCGCCGACTTCGATCTGGTACTTCTCCGCCCATCCCGCCGAGCCCACGCCGAGACGATCATCGAGCACGGGCGTGACCGTTGTCTCGATGCGCTTGCTATCCCGCTCCACCGTGACGCTGAGCGTCTTGTAGGCGCTGGCAAACTCCTTGATCAGGATGTCGTCCCACGAGGGATTCGCGACGCCGTCGAGCATCACGATGCGATCCCCTTCCTGCAGGCCCGCCTTGGCCGCAGACGAATCCGCCATCACGTGTCCGATCACGCCTCGCACGGGCGGTTCGGCCAGCTTCTCGAACTTGTACATATAGAGTCCGGTCAGCAGGCCCACCGAAAGCACGATGTTCATGAACGGTCCGGCGAAAGCGATGATCAGCCGTTGCCAGCGGGGCTTGCCCAGGAACCCGCGCGGATCGCCGGTGTGTTCGTCGCCGGGCTGCTCGCCCATCATCTTGACGTAACCGCCGAAGAGGATCGCGGAAAACCGGTAGTCGGTGTCGCCGCGGCGAAATCCGAAGAGGCGCGGACCGAATCCGAAGCTGAAGACTTCGACTCTCACGTCGAAATAGCGAGCGGCCCAGAAATGGCCCAACTCGTGGATCAGAATCATGACCCCGATCAGGACTAACAGCCAAAAGAAATTTTCAAAGAAGACCATAGAAACTCAAGCCCTTGTAGTAACCGCGGGAACCGAAACCGCTGTAGCCCGGCTTCGAACCAGTTCCGCAGACAGGGCGCGGCTTTCCCCATCTACTTCCAGGATATCTCCAATCGAGTGGGTCTGCCGCGGGGCCAGACGAGACAGAGTATCCTCGACGACTTCTGCGATGGCCGTGAATGGAATGCGGCCGGCGAGGAAACTTTCGACGGCCACTTCATCGGCGGCATTGAGCGTGCAGGTCGCGCTGCCTCCCGCTTCCTGTGCCTGGTAGGCGAGCCGCAGCAGCGGGAACTTGTCCATATCCGGCGGCTCGAACTCCCAATGGCGCGCCTGGCTCCAATCGATGCGGGGCACGGGTGCGTCGTCGCGTTCCGGGTACGTGAGCGCATACTGGATCGGCATCCGCATATCCGTCGCTGACACTTGGGCAATCACGCTGCCGTCGCAGTATTCGACCATGGCATGCACCGACGATTGCGGATGCACGACGACGCCGACTTCGGCCGGGGCCAGTCCGAACAGCCAGCAGGCCTCGATCACCTCGAAGCCTTTGTTCATCAACGTCGCCGAGTCGATGGTAATTCGGTTCCCCATTTTCCAGGTGGGATGGTTCAGGGCCTGCTCCGTCGTGACCGCGGCCAAACGTTCCTTCGGAGTGGTGCGGAAGGGTCCGCCGGATGCGGTGAGGATCAGGC
>JBOGMR010000670.1:0-10372 GCA_050746825.1 Bryobacteraceae bacterium
CCCTTGTCGTAGTCGTCGCACCTCTCAAGGAATGCATAGTCGTTGAGGAGCGCGCTCACTCGGTGTTTTGTAGCTCGGCGCCGAAACAACTCCGTCCGCACGCCCTTCGAGAGGAGTACTCGCGAGAACAAGAGGCTGAGTTGCGGCAGTAGATCCAGCGTATCCAGGGCGATCACGCACGAAGTGTCGATTGCAGCCTGGCGCAGCGGATCTTTCACCCGGCGTCAGTCCTGGGACGCAAACAGCATCAGCCCGATAGCCAGAGTGCTCAACGCGAGCAGAGCCTTGCCGCTCTCCTGGTCCAGACCCATACTCTTCAGATTCCGCACCATCGCTACTTCCGCCTGTGCCGGATCCGCGGGGTCGATCGCGATGAGGTTGCCCTGAAAGTACTGCCGCACTTGCGCCGCCAGCGTTGGATCCGCGAACACGAGCGTGGCTTTGCCGAGTTGCTGACTCAGGTTCAGTTGGCGGCAAGCCTCCGATAGGCCCACCCCGACAACACCGAGGAAGACATCGGAGTCGCGAAGCATGTCCTCATCTTGTTCGGGAAGAGAAGTAGCCTGCCGCGTGTGTGCAGGTGGTACGAATACCGTTAGCCCGTTGACAGCCGCCAACGCCTGAAGGCGCAGACCCGTGACTTGATCGGCAGCCGTGCCGTATGCGATGTATACTTTCATCTTAAGGGCGCGCCTTCATTCAAATGCATACGACCCCGCTATAATAAGATGTGCCCAAGGTCACCTTCCTCCCGGCCAACGTGACGGTCGAGTTCGAGCCCGGCAAGCTCCCCTATCTTGGCCACGGGCTACCGGAATCGCTCCTCGACATCGCGCTGAATCACGGCTTTCACCTCGAGCACGCCTGCGGCGGGAACTGCGCGTGCACCACCTGTCACGTGGTGGTCAAGCAGGGCAGGGACAACCTGTCGGAGATGGAAGAAGATGAGGAGGACCGCGTCGAGCAGGCTGCGGACGTCACGCTCAACTCGCGATTGGGCTGCCAGTGCGTGGTCAAGGGCGATGTAGTCGTCGAGATTCCGGCCTGGAATCGAAACTACATCAGCGAGGGTGGCACGTCGATTTTGGGCGATGCGATCCCGCCTCCGAAGAAAACCCCGGTTGGCGTCTGACCCATGTCAAAACTTTCCCCCGCTGAGATTGATGCCGCGCTCAAGGAACTCCCCGGCTGGACCGTTGCCGGCGGCAAGTTGCATCGCGAATACAAGTTCGCCGACTTCGTCCACGCCTTCGGGTTCATGGCGACATCGGCCATCGCCATCGAGGCCATGAATCATCATCCTGAATGGTTCAATGTCTGGAACCGCGTCACGGTCGATTTGACCACGCACGACGCGGGTGGCATCTCCGGTCAGGACGTCAAACTCGCACACAAGCTGGACGCGATCGCTTTGAAACTCCAATGAACCAATGAAAACTCTCCTTCTGGCGGCGGTGGCCGCCGCAGCGGGTGCGCAGACGTTTCCTGCCTCCCCCACGCTCGACGACGCTATCGAGCAGGCGATCCGTCAGGACCGCATCCCAGGCGCCGTTCTGGTGGTCGGCCATCAGGGCAGCATCGTGCACCGCAAGGCCTACGGGAATCGCGCGCTCGATCCGGCGCCCGAACCGATGACTGTCGACACGATCTTCGATTGCGCTTCACTGACGAAGGTCGTCGCCACCACGTCCTCGGTGATGAAGCTATTCGAAGAGGGCAAAATCCGGATCGCCGACCGTGTGACTGAGTACCTGCCGGAGTTCCAGGGCGGCAAGAGTCCCATCACCGTCCGCGACCTGCTGACGCATTTCTCGGGAATGCGGCCGGACGTCGATCTGAAACCCGAATGGACCGGGTACGAGACCGGCGTCAAGCTTGCGCTCATCGATAAGCCGCGATCGGCGCCGGGCACGCGCTTCGTTTACAGTGACATCAATTTCATCCTCCTGGGAGAAATCGTGCGTCGCGTGAGCGGCCGGACGCTGCCGGAATTCGCCCGCGACGAGATTTTCCAGCCCCTCGAGATGAACGAGACGACGTTCCGGCCGCCGCTCGCTCTACGCGAGCGCATCGCGCCAACCGAAAAAATCCTGAAGGATTCGCCGCCGCTGCGCGGAATCGTGCACGATCCCACCACCCGGAACATGGGCGGCGTCGCAGGGCACGCGGGAATGTTTTCCACCGCGGACGACCTGGCCAAGTTCGCGCAGATGATGCTGGGGCAGGGCGAAATCAACGGGAAACGTATCTTCAGCCCGCTGACAATCGCGAAATTCGCATCTCCACAGACTCCTCCGGACCAGCCGATTCTGCGCGGCCTCGGCTGGGACATCGACTCCACGTTCTCCGGAGTGCGCGGCGAGTTGTTCCCGCTCGGATCTTACGGGCACACAGGTTTCACCGGCACGTCGATGTGGATCGATCCTGCATCGGGGACGTTCGTCATTCTGCTGGCCAACTCCGTGCATCCCAATTTGCGGCCGGCCATCACGCCTCTGCGGCGAAGCGTCTCGACCATCGCCGCCGCGGCGCTGGGCACGGCCCTGCCCGGCGCGATCCTGACCGGCTACAACGAAATCGGCGCCTCGCGCAGGCAGGTCGCACACAACGGCCAGGTGCTCACGGGTCTGGACGTGCTCGCCGCCGAACAGTTCGCGCCGCTCAAAGGCAAGCGCGTCGGCTTGATCACCAACCACACCGGCCTCGACCGCGATGGCCGCCGCAACATCGACCGCATGCTCGAAGCCGGCGTAAAGGTCTCGTCCCTGTTTTCGCCCGAGCACGGCATCGCCGGCCGCGAGGACCACGGTAAGATTGGCGACGCGAAAGACCCGGCCACCGGCATCAGGATCTGGAGCCTCTACGCGGGCCAGACCCGGCGTCCGACGCCGGAAATGCTGCGTGGCCTGGATGCGCTCGTTTTCGATGTCCAGGACATCGGCGTTCGCTTTTATACCTACGTCTCCACCATGGCCTACGCGATGGAAGAGGCGGCGAAACACAAACTGCCGTTTTATGTACTGGACCGTCCCAATCCCCTGACCGGCGTGCGTGTGGAAGGACCTATCCTCGACCGCAAAAACCTTTCGTTCATCGGATACTTCCCGCTGCCGTTGCGGCACGGCATGACTATCGGCGAGCTGGCGCGGATGTTCAACGCTGAAAATCGTATCCAAGCCGACCTCCACGTGGTACCAATGAAGAACTGGGAGCGGGGCGACTGGTACGATTCGACCGGCCTGCTGTGGACGGACCCATCACCCAACATGCGGAACCTCACCGCCGCTGTGCTGTATCCCGGCATCGCGATGCTCGAGTATTCGAAAAACTATTCGGTGGGACGTGGGACCGAGACCCCCTTCGAAGTGATCGGCGCCGAGTTTATCCGTGGCCGCGAACTGGCGGACTATCTCAACCGCCGGCTGATTCCAGGCCTGCGCGTGTATCCGGTGAAGTTCGGGCCAAAGTCGGCGAGTCTGGCGGGCAAGACGATCGAGGGCGTGAGGCTGATCGTGGTGAATCGCGAAATCCTGAATAGCCAGCAGGTGGGGTTGGAGGTGGCTGCGGCCTTGCAGAAGCTTTATCCCGGCAAGATCCGGTTTGAGGACTCCCGGCGGCTGATTGGCAGCGAAGAGACGATTCGTTCGTTGGTGGCGGGCGACGATCCGCGGGAGATCCTGCGGAAGGTCGACGAGAGCCTTCCGGGCTTTCTCGCGATCCGCGACCAATACCTGCTGTACAGATAGCAGCCCATGGTAGCAATCCGGAAGACCGGTTGCTTACGAGCGCGGCTCAATAGAATGAACACGTTACAGAGCCGCGACCGTGAGGGAGCGGTTCATGCCACGGGCTGATAGGGCAGCAGCCAGGATCCCCTCGGCCGTTCACTTACGCTCGCGGTTCCGCGCGAACGCTCTGGAATCCAGCGACATTCGCAGAACCGCGACCGTTAGAGAGCGGTTTTGTCCCGACTGCCACCCCCTTATTCAGTACTATTCCGAGCCAGATCCGGCTTTCGCTTCTTTCGGTCTGTTTTTGCTCCCCGGCGGACGACCCCGCTTTTTAGGAGCGACCAGCCAGGCTGGCGGCCGGCCCCGCCTCCTCCCCCGCCCACGGGCTAATCTCTCGAGGGAGATGATCGCCTCCTCAATCTGCTCTCGTTCCATTCGTAACTCGCCCAGTATCTTGTTTACGTCCATTGTCTCGCTCCAGGCATCGGATTTCGGCGCCACTTGTTCTGACTTGTTCTGAAAACAGAACAGACCAGCCCGTACACAGCGCTAATACAACTTTCTACAACATTTGCGGCTTAATGGCAAGTCCTTTTTTGTTCTGAAAACAGAACAGTCCGGGAGACTAGGACTATTTGTACTGGCTAGGGCGTCCGGTTGATCCGCTTTTCGGGCGCTTTGGGTCAGACGCCGCGGTTCCTCCACCTATAATAGAACGGCAAGCCGAGAAAGATCAGCCCAAGCCCCTTAAGGGACTCGGAAGGCGAGTCGATCAGGGTCGAAACCAGGAGCGCCGTAGCCACCATAACAAACAGGGCCGGAACCCACGGATATCCAAAAGTACGATACGGCCGGGGCATTTCGGGGTGTTTGCGTCGAAGTACGAAAACGGCGGCGGTGGTCATCCCATACAGAATCCAGCTTGCGAAGATCACATAGGTGAATAACTGTTCGTAGGACCCGGAGAATACCAGCAGGGCCGACCAGGCGGTGAGCGCGGCGATCGAGACCGCCGGGGTGTGGTAGTGCGGGTGCACTTTGGCGACGTCGCGGAAGAAAAGTCCGTCGCACGCCATCGCGTAAGGAACCCGCGAGCCTGAAAGGATGGACCCGTTCAGGGCCGCAAAGATGGAAATCATGGCGGCGATGGCGACCGCGTCGGCGCCCGCATTGCCCATGATTTTGCGCATCATGTCTGCGGCCACCAGGTTGCTCGTGGCAATCTCGGGCGCGGGCATCACGAGAAAATACGCCAGGTTCGCCAGCAGATAGATCCCGATCACCGCGGTGGTGCCCCAGATGAGCGCCAGGGGCAGATTTCGCTGCGGATTGCGGATTTCGCTCGCCACCATGCTGACGTTATTCCACCCGTCATAGGCCCAAAGCGCCCCACGCATCGCCGCGAAAAAAGCCACGATGCCGCCGGTCACCGGAACCGAGGTCTGGAAATTCGAAAAGCCGGCGTGGCCCGAGAACAGTCCGATCAGGATGACGAAGGAAATCAGCCCGACTTTGCAGATCGTGACGATCACCTGAACTCGGCCTCCCAACTTGACACCGAAATAATTCACGCCGCCCAAAAACAGGATCAGCAGCATCGCCAGCACCTGAGCCAGCGTGATCTCGAGACCGGCGCCGGACGGTAACGGAATTCGCGCGACCGCTTGCTGGACGTCCGGAAAGAAATTAGCGAAGTAAAGGAAGAATGCCGTGGCCAGCGTCGCGATCGAACCGCTTTTGGCGACCCACATCTGGGTCCATCCGTAGATAAAGCTCCACAGACGGCCGTAGGCGGCGCGAAGGTAGACGTACTCGCCGCCCGCGCCCGGCATGGCCGCGGACAATTCCGCATAGCTGAGCGCGCCCGAAAGCGAAAGCAGGCCGCCGGCGATCCAAACCACGAACACCATCGCCGGCGAGCCGACGCGTTGCGTCATCGTATTCGGCACGATAAAAATGCCGCTGCCGATTACGGTGCCGACCACGATCGCCGCGGCGCTCCACATGCCGAGATCGCGCTTCAACTCCACTTTGGGTGCCGTCATTGATTCCTCGCAATTTTCGACGCCATCATCGTTCTGTCACTACATTCTGCCTGCTGAACAGCGAAACTGCGTATCCGAAAGAGAACGTGGTCAGGCTGCCGATCATCACGTACCACGTCCACGCAATCGAGGTGTCAAATCGTACATAGGCGATGACGGCGAGGCCGGCGAACATCCCCGCCATAGCGTGGTACTCGCGGGTGCGCTTCGTCAGCACACCGAGCAGGAAAACGCCCAGCAGCGCGCCCAGCGGAATTGACGCGATCGCGAGGCCGGCTTCCAGCACCGAGCCCCATTTTCGCGCCATGATTCCGATCACCAGCAGCACCAGGCCCCAGCCGATCGTCGCCCATCGCGCGAATTTCAGGAAATGCCGTTCGTCGCGCTCGCGCTTGAGCAGCGGCTTGTACAGATCGACCACCGTCGTGGACGCAAGCGAGTTCAGCGCCGCGCTGATGTTCGCCATCGCGGCGGCAAGAATCGCGGCGACCACGATTCCCGCGGCGCCCGCCGGCAAATGCTCCCAAACAAACTGCGGATAGATTCGGTCGGCAGGCTGCGGCGGCGGCAGCTTCGCGTCCGAGTAAAAGACGTACAGGATCACACCGATAATCAGGAACAGCGTGAACTGCGCCGCGATCACGAACCAGCTCGCGAGCAGCGCCGCCTTGCTCTGCCCCTCGGAGCGCGCGCTGAGCAGTCGTTGAACCAGAAGTTGATCGGTGCCGTGCGTCGCCGTCGTGAGAAAGCAGCCGCCTGCGATGCCTGCCCAAAACGTGTAGGTGCGCGAGAAGAACTCCGCATTCGGCGCGAAGTCGAAGTCGAAAATCTTGAATTTGGAGGCGGGCCCTGCCACCGCGACGACGTGGTCCCATCCGCCCGGGATCATGCCGAGGATCACCACCAGGCTGAACAGCGCTCCACCGACGTAGATCACCATCTGGACGACATCGGTCCAGATCACCGCCGTCATGCCGCCTTCGAACGTGTAAAAGAGGGTCAGGCAGACGATCACCACGATCGATAAGATCTCGCCCGTGCCGAGGATAATCGAGATGACGATCGAAATAGCGAACACGCGCACGCCCTCGGCGAGCGAGCGTGTCACCAGAAAGGTGCAGGCCGTCACACGCCGCAGGCGCTCGCCGAAGCGCCGGCGCATCAACTCGTAGGCCGTGAACATTTCTCCGCGAAAGTAGTGCGGCAGCAGAAGCACCGAGATCACCATACGCGCCAGCAGGTATCCCAAAACGATCTGGAGGAAGCCCATGTTTCCACCGAACGCCAGCGCGGGTGTGCCGATGATGGTGAGCGTGCTGGTTTCCGCCGACACAATCGACAGGCTGATGGCCCACCACGGCGCCGTTCTGCCGCCCAGAAAATAATCCTTGAGGCTTTGCTGCGCGCGGCGGAATCGTGCACCGAATAACGTGATGCCGACCAGGTAGGCTCCGACGATGGCCAGATCGATGTAACGCATGCAAACTGGCGTAGTCTAACACAGCAGGAGAATCTTTCGACTCCTTCAACCTGGCGCGGCACGCGGCCGGCGCTGCGCGGAAGCATGCGCCCCCCGCCTTCGGGAACGAAGGCGTGACCTCTGGTGTCTAAAGGTTGCGGAGGGGTGCGTGTTTGGATATACTCCGCAGATGTCCGCCCACGTAGAGAGGACGAGGCACGGTTCGCCGGTCTCGGTTGGCGCTCCGTCCAGGAGTATCCAACGGGTGGTTCAAGTTTTTGATAACCGATTGGGAGGCTGCAAGTGTTCGCTCGACTTCTTAGAGTTCTCTCCAGCATTACTATCGTTTCCGTCCTGAGCACAGGCCTCCTGCCGGCCCAGGAGCAAAAGAAGAAGGACGTAAAGGACGAGGGTGAGCGCCAGGTTTTCACTGAGGTCACAAAAGCGACGGATCCGGCCAGGCGGCTCCAGTTCCTCGATGCCTGGAAGCAAAAGTATCCGGAATCCGACTACAAAGAGGAACGGCTTCTCTACTACCTGAACACCTATCAGCAGTTGAATCAGGGCGCCAAGTTGTACGAAACAGCCAAGGAGCTGCTCGCGCTGGACCCGGCCAACGTCCAGGCGCTTTATTGGCTCACGCTGTTGACCGAGACGATGCCGCCTACCCCGGAGAGCCTCGCCACGGGCGAGAAGGCCGCGCAGGGACTGCTGCAGGCCAAGAAACCTGCTAACGTGACCGACGCCAACTGGGAGGCAGCGAAGAAGACCACCGACGTGGCCGCCTATAAGACATTGGCGTTCGTCGCCTCGGCCCGCAAAGATCTCCCGGGTGCGGAGAAGCAATACGCCAAGGTGCTGGAGATGAACCCCAACTTCGCGGAGGTTTCTTACAAGCTTGGGATGGTGATCTTCCAGCAGAAAAACCCGGACCGAAATTCCGAGATCCTTTTCCATTGGGCGCGCGCCGCCTCGTTAACCGGTGTCGGCCAGCTTCAGCCCGACGCCGAGAAGAAGCGGATTGATGGCGTTTTCGTGAAGGCCTACGTGGGCATTCATGGTTCGGAGGACGGCGTCAAGGAAGTCCGAACTGCCGCTTTGGCGTCCCCGATGCCGCCTGCGGGATTCAAAGTCAAGAGCAAGCACGAAATCGAGGCCGAGAACCAGGAGAAGTTCGCCAAAGAAAATCCGCAGCTCGCGCTCTGGATGAGCGTCAAGAAGGAGTTGCTGGAGAAAGGCGACGCATATTTCGAGAGTTCCTTCAAGGGAACCGCGCCGCCGAAGTTTAGGGCTTGGGTCGTTTCCACCAAGCCGGCCGTGCGCCCCAAGGAAATCCTGGTGGCGATTGAGAAGAAAGATGGGCCGGCCGAGGCGACTCTCAAGCTGGAAAACCCAATGGCCGGAAAAGCCGACCCTGGCGCCGAGATCGAATTCGAAGGCGTCCCTTCGGCGTTTACCAAGGAGCCGTTTATGGTCACCTTCGACGTCGAGAGCAAGGATAAAATTAGCGGTTGGCCGGCTCCACCTCCTATGACCAAAAAGGCTCCCGCGGGCAAAAAGGCCGGCACAAAGAAAAAAGGCTAGCGAGCTACGGAAAGTCGTTTAAGAGCGTGCGCGTCCCGGCTCAGATTTTTGTGATGGGCGGGCTGACTCTTGACCGTCGTCCGGCAGGCGGTCGACGTTAATCGCTGGCGTGGAGGCAGCAAGTGTTCGCTCGACTTCTTAAAGTTCTCACCAGCATCGCAATTGTTTCAGTCTTGAGCACAGGATTCCTGCCGGCGCAAGCGCTTAAGAAGAAGGAGGACCGTAAGGTCAAGGACCAGGGCGAACACGACGTCTTTAGCGAGGTCGCCAAGACCACCGATCCCGCCAAACGCCTCCAACTCCTGGATAGCTGGAAGCAGAAATACTCCGACACCGATTTCAAGGAGGAGCGGCTGGTCTTCTACCTGACGACCTACCAGGCCCTGGGGCAGGGCGTCAAAATGGCAGAGGCGGCCAAAGAGCTGCTCGCGCTCGATCCGGCTCATGTGCAGGCGCTGTACTGGCTCACGCTGCTCACAGAAACGCTGCCAGTCAATCCGGACAGTCTTGCCACCGGGGAAAAGGCTGCCCGTGGCCTTCTCAACGCCAAAAAGCCCGAGGCCGTCAAGGATGACGACTGGGGCAAGATGAAGAAGGAGTTTGAGGTCCTCGCGCACAAGACGCTCGGTTTTACTGCCTGGCAGCGCAAGGACTTCAGCGGGGCAGAGAAGGAGTACGCCAGGGTTCTTGAGTTGAGCCCGGCCTTCGCTCCGGTTTCGTATTCGCTTGGAATGGTGATCCTGGGCACGAAAAATCCCGACCGGCAGCCGGAAATGTTGTACCACTGGGCGCGAGCCGCGTCTTACAGCGGCGTCGGCGAGCTTGCGCCGCCCGACTTCAAGAAGAAGATCGATGCATTCTTCGTGAAAGCCTACAATACGTATCACGGTTCGGAAGAGGGCTTGAAGGAGCTGCGGGCTGCTGCGCTGACTTCCCCGGTTCCGCCTTCCGGATTCAACATCAAGAGTAAGGCTGAGATTGATAACGACAAACGAGTGAAGTTTGAGGCTGAAAACCCTCTGCTTGCGAAGTGGATGGCCATCAAAGAGAAGTTGCGCGAGAGCGACGGCGAGCAGTATTTCGAGAGAGAGATGAAGGGCGCTGCGGTTCCGAAATTCAAAGGTAAGGTCGTGTCCACCAAGCCCGCCCTTCGTCCCAAGGAGATCGTAATCGCCATCGAGAAAGCCGACGTGGGTGAGGTTACCCTCAAGATGGAAACCCCCATGCCAGGCAAAGCTGATCCTGGCGCGGAGATCGAGTTCGAAGGCGTCCCTTCGGCGTTCACCAAGGAGCCCTTCATGGTCACCTTCGATGTCGAAAGCAAGGACAAGATCAGCGGCTGGCCGGCCGCCGCTCCTGTCAGGAGGGCCCCGGTCAGCAGCAAGAAGGGCGCAACTAAGAAGAAGGGTTGAAGCGCGGGGCTATCGCGCCCGGCTATAATAAAGACGGCTCCAGAGTTGCATCTATGCCGATGTACGAGTACAAATGCAATTCCTGCGGTGACGTCTTTGAAGTCATCCAGAAATTCGCTGACGAACCCCTGACGTCCCACC
>JBOGMR010000671.1:0-4734 GCA_050746825.1 Bryobacteraceae bacterium
GTGCTGGTGTCTGCGATTGTGGTGCGGCATCTGCTGCCGCGGCGTGGCGTGGGCTTTGCGATCGTCACGGGTTGCGCGCTGGCATGCGCCGCGCTGCTGTTTCTCGCATTTGCCTCACCACCGGCGCCCGCGTGGTGGCGGATGATCGGGCTGTTCGTCGTGGGCCTGGCGACCGGCATGCTGAACACGGCAATCTTCCACGCCATCTCGCCGAACTTTCGAATCAACGGCGCGGCCACGGTCAACCTTGCCGGGATTCTCTTCGGCTTAGGGTCGCTACTGGCGTCGCTGCTGGTGGCGGGAACATTCTACGCGTATTCTGTCGCGGCGATCTTGTGTCTGCTGGCGCTCGCGCCCGCGTCCTTCGCCGTGTTGTACTCGCGAACATCCTTTCCGGAACCCGCGATCGAGACCCAAGGCTTCCGTCGCGGACTGGCGGAATTCAAAAGTCCCGCCGCGGTATTGCTGGCGCTGCTGCTGTTCCTTCAGTTCGGCAACGAGTGGCTGGTTGCGGGCTGGATGGCGCTTTTTCTGACGCACCGGCTCGGAATCAGTCCCGAGTCGTCGCTGGGGATGGTGGCGGTTTACTGGGCTGCGCTGACGGCTGGACGCTTGGGCGCTCTGGCAATCCTGCCGAGGGTTTCGCACGGGCGTCTGTTAATCAAGAGCGCCGCTGCGGCGCTGCTCGGGTGCGTCATCCTGATGCTCACCGACAACCGCGCGGGCGCTTATGTGGGGCTGCTCCTTATCGGCGCCGGCTTCGCACCGATCTATCCGCTGGTAGCGGAGAAAATCGGCCATCGCTTCACGCACTACCATCCGGGCCTGTTCAACGGCATCTTCTCGCTGGCGATGGTGGGCGCAATGCTGGAGCCGGCGACGGCCGGATACCTGGCCGGGCCGCTCGGCATGGGGATTGTGATGGCGCTGCCGCTGGCGGGGACGTGCCTGGTATTCGCGGTCATCCTGCTGATCTGGCTGGAATCGAAGTTGGGGGGGTAGCGCGGCCCGCCACTGGATAAGATAGGAGCCATGATCCATCGGCTGGGCTGGCTGCTGATCGGGCTCACTGCGTTTGGGGCCGCCGAATCGCTGCCCGATAAGATTCGGACGTTGCTCGAGACGTCTCCGGTGGCGCAGCGCGGGTTCGTAGGCGTCCAGATCGTCGATTTGGAATCGGGCGAAACGTTGTTCGAGTCGGGCGAGAAGCGGTACTTCGTTCCGGCATCCAACACCAAGCTCTTCACGACGGCGCTCGGGTTGATGCGGTTAGGGCCCGACCATCGTTTCCATACGATGGTGGTTGCTGCGCAGCCACCCGATGCCGAGGGACGAATCGCCGCATCGATCACGCTGGTGGGCGCCGGCGATCCGAACCTGTCGGGCCGCGCGATTCCGTATCGGGTCAACGGACCTCCGCCCGAGCCGCTGACGGCCATCGAAGAACTGGCGGCCCAGATCGTGGCGAGCGGTGTGAAGCGAATCGACGGCGATGTGATCGGCGACGACACGGCGTTCCTGTACGAACCGTTTCCCGATGGATGGGCGCTCAACGATCCGCTTTGGGAATACGGCGCGCCGGTGAGCGCGCTGTCGGTCGATGACAACACATTCACGCTGACGGTGCGTCCGGGAAATCCGGCGCGCGTGTCGCTGCGTCCGGCGCTCGACTATTTCCGCATCGACAACCGTGTGCGCGAGGGAGCCGCACGGCAGGTTCGGATCGATCGCGAGCCCGGCTCGAACGTGCTGAGAATCTGGGGCGAGATGCCGGCAAAGGATGCGGGATTGTCGCGGAGCCTGGCAGTTGACGATCCGGCGCTATACGCGGCCGAGACCCTGCGCGACGCCCTGGTCCGGCGTGGCGTCGCGATTCGAGGGCGCGCCGTCGCGCGGCACTTCTTTCCGGGCGATTCGCCGCCTGCGCCGCCGGCCGGCACGGAGCTGGCGCGAAGAACTTCGCCTCCGCTGCTCGAAAGCCTGCGCGTCATCGACAAGGTGAGCCAGAATCTTCACGCCGAGATGCTGCTGCGCTCAGTGGGCCGTGCGCGGCGGCAGACCGGCAGCATGGCAACCGGACTGGCCGAGCTGCATGAATTTCTGACCGAAGCCGGCATCGATCCGCAGGAGGTGCGTTTCCGCGACGGCTCGGGCCTCTCGCGAATGAACCTTGTCACGCCGGCTGCGATCGTGCGCCTGCTGCGGTATATGTACGCATCGGCGCAGCGCGAGCAGTGGATGGCGCTGCTGCCTGTCGGCGGGGAGGACGGCACGCTGCGGCTCCGAATGCAGAACACGGCCGCCGCGCGCCGCATCCACGCCAAAACAGGATCGCTCGCGCACGTTGCGGCGCTTTCTGGTTACGCCAATCGCGCGGGTGGCGGCACGCTCGGCTTCTCGATCCTCACGAATAACCAGGCCGCCCCGGCCGGCGAGGCGCGGGCGTTGATTGATCGTATCTGCGTGTTGATGGTCGAGTGAGGGCGTTCGCTACGGCTTGACCGGAATCAGGCTCATTAGGCCCCCGAGCAATAGTCCGTACAATTCGGATTCAAGCTCGATCGAGCCGTGGTAATAGCCCCAGTATTCAGGATTGAGCTTCGAGGCATCCGGGAGCCGGACCGTAAGGTGGTAGCGGCCGATTGTTCCCGGCGCCAATGCGGCTGAAAGAACCTCCAAGTCGTAAACCTCGGCCGGGAGGTAATAACGGCGGAGCCTCAGGGTCAGCGGCGTTGCGACGCGCGGCGGGTTCGCCTTCGGAGCTGGCAGACCGGTCGCTAGAGCAGGATCGACTGCACCGAGACCGCTGAGAACAAGGGTGATGATTTCGCCCGGACGCGCGGCATCCTGCTGAGTCACTGGACGTGTGAGGTCGTCATGCAGGATGCTGTTCAACGACGGCTTGAAATCGTGAATGGTGATCGTGTACGGCGGTCTCTCAAATTGCGAATCCGAAGAAGCAAACGAGTAGATTGCGTGTCCAAGCGGCATGTCAAACGGAATTTGAGCGGTGATCTCGTGGGGAGATACGGATAGGATGGGCAGCGCGACGCCGCCCACGTCGAGGTGCACTCCGCGGAAGGTTGTGGGCAGAGGAAATGAAGCAGTTGCAGTCGTATTGCTGAGCCCCCATCCCGTGAACGACACGAGCGAGCCACGAACCACATCCCCGGTACGAGGAAATCCCATCGGAAAAACGGGTGCGATCTCACGCGTTTCGCCGGTGTCCACGTGATACCGAAGCATCCGGTTAAAGTTCGTGACCACGTAGACCACGCGGCCGTTTCCCGAGATGGTGGCGTCGCGGACGCCTTCGGTCACATTCGTGATTTGTAGTGCTATCGAAGCGTCAGTGTGCGAAAGAAAGGCCTGGTTTTGAGCAGTGCCGGGCGAACGCAAATACAGGACGAACGAACCATCGTCACTCAGTCGCAGGTTTCGCGCATATGTGCGCGCAGCCGCGTCGAGGAGAGTCAGATTGCGGCTTGACGTATTCAGCGCAAATAACCCGCTCGCGGTCGTGAATGCGATCAAGCCTCCGTCCGCAGATACGGCGAGAGACGCAGCCGGCTCTTTGAGCTCAAAGACACGGTCTTCCTCGGGCGACCAGAGGTGCAAATGCGATGTCGCAAAAACCAAACGGCCATCGGCGGTAAACACTCCTGTGCATGCCTCATGCGGCAGAGGCGTCTGGCTGTCCTCGGTCAGGTCCCTTAGAACGCAGCTTGGATAACGCTTCAAGGCGAAGCGGCCCGCCGAGTCCTGACGATAGAAATAGAGGTCCAGAAAGGACTCGGGTTCGCCATCTCGCACGATGACTGCCTCTACCGGAAACGGAAAACAGCCCATGAGGATGGGGTGGCAATGCGTCCAACCGAGGAACGAGACAATGCGCCCATCCGCCGACACTACAGGTGACCGAAGGTGGACGCCGCGCCGGATCTCGTCGGTGCGCCGCTGCGCGAAAATTGTAAAGCCACTGTCCTCGCTCCACCGAACGATCTTGTCGAAGTCGGCCGACTCCGTGTTCTTGAGTCGCAAGGAAGTTGAGAAGTACAACTGATCGCCATGAAACGTGGTCGCAAGATCGCCGATCTGGGCGAACGAGACTGCGGAGAAAAGGAGTACAGCCTGCGCCAGCAGACATCCGGCGCGCATAGCTCAGTGTAGCACCTCCGAATCGTATTCCCGCGCGTTGACGTCCTTCCGCCTAGCGAGTCCGGAAATTCAAATGAACCTCGATTACAATCTCACCCTGGACGAACAGACGGCGATCCGCGCCGCGTTGAAGGCCGCGAACGTGCGCCTTGCGAGCTATCGCGCCGGCCCGCCGCCTTCTGACGAAGCGACGCGCCGCAAAGTGCTCGAGTGCGCGAAAGCGATGGGCGCCGATGTAGTCATCGCCGACGCGGAGGCTGCGCCGCTCTCCGGCCTCGACAAGCTAGCGAGTGAGGTGGGGATCAATGTCGCGATCTCATCTGCGCGGACGCGAGCTGACGCTCGGCAGCGGCGTCGCGGGCCTGGCGGCATTTTTCAACGAGATGAATCGTCTCGGCCTCAGGCCGTTGGTCCCGACCCTGAACACCACCGGCGACAGTGAGGCGTTCGCCGACCTGTCGAAGACCGGCGACGCTTTCGAGAAGGCCATTCAGCCGACACTCGGTGCGTTCGTGGTTGCTACATCGAAAAGCATGCCGCTTCGCGGTCCCCAGCCGCTTCCGGACGATGTGAAGC
>JBOGMR010000672.1:0-2252 GCA_050746825.1 Bryobacteraceae bacterium
CATCTACGCCGACCGGGATGACTATCGCAAAGCGGCTCTCTATTACCAACAAGGGACCGGGATCGCACAGCTGATGCGCGATTCGTGGTGGCTCGCGCTGATGGCCGTGAACCTGGCCGATGCGGCGCTGCACTCCGGCGACCGTAAACTGGCGGAAGAGTGGAACGCCAAGGCGCTTGCGGCGGTCGAACAAGGCGCGGCTCCCCGAATGCTGCCTCGGATTCGCCTGACCGCCGGCCGGCTGGCGCTGGAGCAGGGGCATCTGGAAAGCGCCGAACCGTTGCTGCTCGAGGCCGTGCGCGAGGCCGGCAAGCTGGGCGAGCCCATTGCTCAGCGCAAGGCGCACACCGAATTGGCGAGGCTGTACGCCAGGTCAGGACGCCTCGAGGCGGCTGGCGAGGAATTCCGGAAGGCGATCGACGTCCTCGATCAGGAGCGGTCCCGTTTAGGCGCCGCGGAGTTCAAGGTCACGATGGTGGCCGAGCGCACGGGACTCTATCAGGAGTACGTCCGCTTTCTCGTAGAGCGAGGAGACGACAAAGGCGCCGCGCAATTCGCCGACTCGGTGCGCGCGCGCGTACTCGCGGAGAAGTTGAAGCACGCCGTCCGGCCGGCGGGAGTGCTGTCGCCGGGGAATCGCGTTTTCCTTTGCTACTGGCTGGCGCCGCGACGATCGTATTTGTGGGCGGTGTCGAAGAGCGGCGTCGAGCGGTTCGACCTGCCGGGTGAAGCGGACATCGCCGCGCTCGCCGATCCATACACCTCGGACATCGTGGCGGGCTACGATCCGATCGCCCTCGGCAATCCGTTCGGGGCGAGGTTGTACAGGATGTTGATCGGTCCGGCCGAGCATTTGGTTCGAAACGCAGCGGCGGTGACGGTCGTCCCGGATGGCGCGCTGCACCGCTTGAATTTCGAGACGCTCATCGTCGAAACCCCGCAGCCGCATTACTGGATTCGTGACGTCACGCTGTCGGTCGCTCCGTCTCTGGCGATTCTGACGGGTGACCGCTCGGCGCGAGCGCAGAGCGGAGTGCTGTATATCGGCGATCCGAAAACCGGCGGGGCATATCCGGCGCTCCCGAACCTGGGGTTTGAGAAGGATGTGGTAGCGAAGCACTTCGCGGCGGGAGCCAGCCGTCTGATCACGGGGCTGCACGCGCATCCGGACGCGTATCGCGACGCCACGCCCGAGCGGTTTTGGACAATCCACTTCGCGGCTCACGCTGTCGCGAACAGCACCAGCCCGCTCGACTCGGCCATTGTGCTGTCGCCGCGCAGCGGAGAGGCGCTCGAGAGTTACAAGTTGTACGCGCGGGACATCCTCGACGTGCCGATCCGCGCGGAGCTGGTGACGCTTTCGGCGTGCCACGGAGCGGGCGCGCGATCCTATCGGGGAGAGGGACTGCTCGGCCTCGCGTGGGCGTTTCTGCACGCCGGCGCGCGCAACGTGATCGCGGGATTGTGGGAAGCCGACGACGCCGCTGCGGTGCGCCTGGTGGATCGGCTTTACGCAGAGGTTGCGGCTGGTGCGCATCCCGAGAGCGCGCTGCGAAAAGCAAAGCTTGCGCTGCTGGACGGCGGCGGCCGCGAAAGTGCGCCGTATTATTGGGCGTCGTTCGAGCTGTTTGCGGGAACGTTGCCGGCGGCGGCGCCTTCTCCCGCTACGCTTCGACTACTGCGAGAACGTCGTCTTCCTTGACGATCAGGTACTCTTCGCCCTCGAGCTTCACTTCAGACCCTGAGTACTTACCGAACAGAATCTTGTCGCCGGCCTTGACTACCAGCGGCACTCGCTCTCCGGTCTCGAGCAGTGTCCCGCTGCCGACGGCCATGACTTCAGCCTGCTGCGGTTTTTCCTTGGCTGCATCGGGAACGATGATGCCGCGAATCTTGTCTTCCCCCTCAATGCGGCGGAGGAGGATGCGATCGTGGAGTGGGCGGAAATCCATGGGATTTATGATAACGCACTACGCCCACAGAGCCGCGGCCGTGAGCGGCCTACCCGGCAACGCCGTCCCGCGGTAAACTGGTTCTTATGAGATTCTTGTCCATTGCGATTCTGGTGACGGCCGTGTCGATCGGCCTCCTGTGCGCCGCGGGCGCCAACGTCGAGAGCCCGAAGATGGTCTGCATGATGCAGGACATGGTGCTTACCAAAGCCGGCATTCCGATCGAGCACAACGGCAGGACCTACTACGGCTGCTGTGAAATGTGCAAAGCAAAAATCGCGTCGGAGCCGATGAAATACA
>JBOGMR010000673.1:0-2158 GCA_050746825.1 Bryobacteraceae bacterium
GTCTCTGGCGCTCGGCATGGCGCACATTTTCGCCAAAGGCGGTGGCGGCGAGGCGATCCTCGGTTTCTGGTATCACTTCGCGATCATGTTCGAGGCGCTGTTCATCCTTACGATCATCGACGCCGGCACGCGCGTCGGCCGGTTCATGCTTCAGGACCTGCTGGGGCACGTGTACAAGCCGCTCGGGCGTACCGGCTGGATGCCCGGCGTGATCTTCGCGAGCGCGGCTGTGGTCCTCGCGTGGGGCTATTTCCTCTATCAGGGAGTGCGCGATCCGCTCGGCGGCATCAATTCGCTGTGGCCTTTGTTCGGCATCGCCAACCAACTGCTCGCGACGATCGCGCTCTGCGTCGCGACCACGATTCTGATCAAGATGCACCGCGCGCGCTACATGTGGGTGACGTGCACGCCGCTGGTCTGGCTGGTGATCGTAACGTTCACGGCTTCCTACCAGAAGATTTTCTCGCCTCTGCCGCGCGTGGGATTTCTCGCACAAGCGGACGGGCTCGAAGCCGCGCTGCGGGCCGGAAAGATTGCGGCGGCCAAGATCGCGGAGACCGAGGCTCTGATTTTCAACGCGCGGCTCGACGCCGTTATTTGCGGCGTCTTTCTGGTCTTGGTGACGACTATCCTGGTGGATTCGATCCGCGTGTGGATTGGAATCCTCAACGGCACGCGGTCGGCTGAGGTCGCGGAAGCGCCTTTCGTGTTGTCGCAGCTTCGTCCGGAGGAAGTATGACCACGTCGATTCTAAGGGCCTGGCGCCTCATCCTCGGCCTCCTCCGCGAACTCTCCGATGAGAACGCGTACGGCCGCTACCTGACAGCCCACGGCCGCCCGCACTCCGGCGAAGAATGGCGCCGATTCTGCGAAATCAGGTTGCGCGCGAAGTACAGTCGAGCCAAATGCTGCTGAATAAGGAAAGCCCCTACCGGCTGACTTCCACGCGCGAAGTCTACCGCAACCCCTGGATCGCCGTGCGCGAGGACCGCGTCGTTCGACGCGACGGGCGCGACGCACTCTTCGGCGTCGTCACGATGAAGGCCGGTGCATCGGTACTGGCCCTCGACGCACGAGGCGACGTCCATCTCGTTAGAGAATTCAAGTACGGTCTCGGCCGCGAGTCGCTCGAAGTGATGAGCGGCGGGATCGAAGCGGGTGAAACGCCGCTCGAAGCGGCACGTCGCGAGCTTGAGGAAGAGACGGGCCTCGTCGCGACGGAGTGGATCGACCTCGGAACGCTGCACCCGTTCACCACCGTCGTCGACTCGCCCAACTACCTGTTTCTTGCGCGCGGGATCGAGCAGCGAAACGCTACGCCGGAACCGGGCGAGTTCCTCGACATCGTGAGGATGCCCTTCGATCGCGCTGTCGATCTGGTAATGCGCGGCGAGATCACGCACGGCGGAAGCTGTGCCGTCATCCTCAAGGCTCACGTCCTTATTGGACGCGCGCGGTCTTGATGTAGTCGAGCCGCGGAAACTCGCGCTGGAGATACTCGTTGCCTTGGGTCTGCAGCATGTTCTGCCTCGGCCCATTGCCACCCGGGTATCCTTCGCCGTAGCCGGCGTACAACCCCTCGACGACTTCCATCCCGCTCAGCACCTTTCCGAACGGCGCAAAGCCGTCAGGATCCAGACGCGCGTTATCGACGAGATTGATGAACACTTGTGAGGTGCGCGTGTTCGGCCCGCTCTTCGCGTAGCTGATTGTACCTTTCGCGTTGGTCCCTTTCACCGGATCGTCCGGAATCGAAAAATCACGCCACTTGCTCTGCACCTGCGGCGAGCCGTTGATTCCCCACTGCACCATAAAGCCGGGGAGCATCCGGAAGAACCGGCAATCGTCGTAAAACTTGCGATGCACCAGCTCCCAGAACCGCTCGGCGCCTTGGGGAGCCCATGCCTTCGTGACTTCCAGCACGAAGTCACCCTTGCTGGTTTCAAACTTCACGCGATAGGTGTCGGGCGTTGGAGGGATCTTTCCTTCCTCCGTCACGACGCCTCCCTTGTCGGAGCAGGCGGCGAGCAGCAATCCGAGGATCGGAAGAATCGTAAGGTGGCGATAACGTGACATGGCTTCTCCATATTTTGGCATGACTTGCCAAGCGGCGAGTGACCATTGGGTGCGCGACATGACAGTGATAGATTCGTGGGAA
>JBOGMR010000674.1:0-6330 GCA_050746825.1 Bryobacteraceae bacterium
GGGCTGGGCTCTTTGGTGCCGGGGCTCGTGAAGTTGTTTAGCGGCGGACAAGCCGAGCCACCGCCACCTCTTTACAAGTACGGGGCGCCGGCGCCGGTTCGTGTGGAGGCGGCCAATGCGTCGCTCACGCCGGGTGCGAACTTCGGGACTGGGCTTGCACAAGCGGATTACGGGCAGAGCGGACTGCCGAGAGTGGCGCAGCCGGTGATTGTTCAGAGCGCCGCATCGCCGGTGGTGGTCGAAAGCAGCGCTCCCGCCGCACCCGCGCAGCCACAGGTCGCGCCGCAAATCACGGTGCAAGTGCAAGCGATGGACAGCCGGTCGTTCATGGACCACAGTCACGATATCGCGCGGGCGGTGCGAGAAGCGATGCTCAACATGCACGCGTTGAATGACGTGGTGAGCGATCTCTAGCCATGCCGACACTTCCTCTACTCAAGACTGGCGCCGTTATGCAATATCCGGCACAACGCGACGTCCGTTACCGGACCTATGCCGTGCGGTTTGTGGATGGCGGTGAGCAGCGATATCGCGAGTATCGCGCGCCGCTTCGGCGGTGGATTATCCAATTGGAATTACTCGATGAGTCGGAGCTCGCGGCGCTAGAAGAGTTTTTTGTTGGGAACAAAGGGCAGCACGGCAGCTTCAGTTTTACGGATCCGAACGACAACGTGGAGTATGCGGACTGCAGCCTGGATGACGCCGAGTTCGCGCTCGAATTGCAAGGCGAGTTGCGCGGGCGGACTGCCCTCGTTGTTCGCGAGAACAGGAGCTAGGATGCCGTCCAGCATGCGAGTGTTCCCTCAAAATTCGGCCGGGGCGATCGGGCACTATCCGATACGGAAGCGGAGGCTGTCTCGCACAGTGGTCAATGAATGTCCGGGCGGAAAATACTACAAGCTGTCCGATGATGCGGCGGCGACGGTGGAATGGCAGCTTCGCTTTGCGGGTCTGACCGATACTGAGACGGCGACGCTCAATTCACTGTTTCAGAGCGTCGAAGGCCGTCTCGACGAGTTCGTGTTTCTGGATCCGACAGACAATTTGTTCCGCTACAGCGAAAAGTTGGATGAGCCTGTGTGGGAGCGCAATACGCTGCTGACGGTGAGCGGCGGCATCGCGGATACCGCAGGGACAGAGCGCGCAAGCCGTCTGACGAACACGTCGGCGGCGCCGTTGCGGATTGAGCAAGAGCTAAGCGCCCCCGGTTGGTTTCAATACGCTTTCAGCCTCTCCGCGCGGAGTTCACAGTCGACACAAATGACGTTGTTTCGGAGCGCCGGAAGCGAAGTGCATCAAGCGCAGCACGCTGTGGGAGCCGAATGGAAAAGGCTACTGCTTTCGGGCAAGCTCAATACCACGCTGGAGACCGTACGTTTTGGGCTGGAGATCGCTCCGGGTGCGGCTCTCGATGTCTATGGTTTGCAGGTTGAAGCGCAAGTCGGAGCGTCGGCGTATCGGAAGACGCTGTCGCGCTCGGGCGTCTATCCGAAGGCGAGGTTCGGTAGCGACATTCTCGAATTGACTGCGGAGGGACCCAATCGGCATTCGTGCAATCTCAGGATCTGGAGCCGGGCATAGATGGCGACGATCTTCGAACATAAAGAACAGCCCATCACGGAGACGCCGGTTTTGTTGTTCGATTGCGTGCTTAGGGACGGGCAGACGGAGCGCTGGAGCACCCATCGCATTACCGTGAGCGCGCAGATTTATGAGCCGCGCGTCATGCGTCACAACCTGTTCGAGATGCAAGTGGCGTCGGATCAGGGCGCCGATGCAATTCCGCGCGTGTCGATTTCCCTCGCAAACGCGGATTCGCATTTTTCGCAGATCGAGCGGGCCGTGGGATTCAAGGGCGCGGCGGTTACGATCCGGTTCCTGTTCTACAACCTGAAAGATGACGAGGCCACCACTGAATCCGTCGTGCTGTTCAAAGGTACAGCGAATCCGCCGGATGAAATTACGGAGTCCGCGTTCCGTTTGAGCGCAGTCAACCGGATGAGCATGCAGCGCGTTCTGCTGCCGCAGGTGCGCGTCGAGAAGCGTTGCCCGTGGGACTTCCCCGCCACGCAGGTGCAGCGCGAGGAGGCGGTTGGGGGCGCCGAGTACTCGCAGTATTCGCGCTTCTTCCGTTGCGGTTATTCTCCGGACGTCGCGGGCGGCACGGGAAATTTGAACGGCGGCGGTCCGTACACGTCCTGCGGTCACACAAGAGCTGACTGCGAGGCGCGGGGCATGTTCCGCCAGGATGCATCGCAGAATCCGACGCGGAGATTCGGGGGGATTGAATTTGTTCCAGCCTCTATCCTGGTGCGCAGCACGGGAGAAAAGGGCAGCCATTTGTCGGCAGTCTCTGAGAATGAAGCGCGGTACAACGATTTCGTGCCGTTGATTTATGGCGCCGCGTGGTGCGCGCCGCTCATCGTTTTCGCGCGCAACGACGGCAATCTTACGCGCATGGAAGTGCTGGTCGGGATGGGCGAGATCCAGGGCGTCGTCAAGGTGCTTGTCAACGATTACGAGATCCCGCTCGGGCAGGGGAGCGTGAACATGACGGGCACCGGCTGGTACAACGTCGTCAGCGTGGGCAACCGGACGGGCGCGTTCAATTGGGATTATCGCGACTCGGCGGATAATCCGCTCGGCGACCCGTACGGAAGCATGGCGCTGCTCTCGGTGGTAGTGCCCAACAGAATCAGCGACGGACGATCGCTGCCTCGGATCAAAGCGCTGGTACAGGGATTGAAATTGCCGCGATACGCGGAAGACGGGTCGTTTGTAGCGCTTGAGTTCAGCAACAACCCGGCGTGGGCGCTGCTGGATATTCTGCGAAGGTGTGGATGGTCGCTGTCGGAAATCGACTTGCCGAGTTTCGCTTTGGCCGCGGGCTATAGCGACGAGCCTGTTGCGACTGCGGATCTCTATGGTAATGGAACGACCGTTCCGCGGTTTCAGTGCAATCTTGTCCTGAAGAGCCGCAGGAGCGCCGCCGACGTGATTCGCGGCATTCGAAACGGGTCGCGGTTGTTTCTCACTTACGGCAACGGAGGGCTGCTTCAGCTTCGTGTGGAGAACACGTTGGAATTGCAACAACCTTCGAAACCGGCATGGAGCAACGCCGCATCGCCGCTCAACGGAGGTTGGCCGAGCTACGAATTCGGAGATGGGTCGACCAGCGCGTCGGGCATTTTGCGCAAGGACAGCGGCGAGCCGAGCCTGCGGATGTGGTCGCGCAGCACCGCCGATTCGGCAAACCGCTTTGTCGTGGAGTTTCAGGACGCGTTCAACGAGTATCAGCAGGACAGTCTGTCGCTCGTTGACGTCGCCGACATGGCGCGCACGAATCAGGAAATCACAGGCCCACTCGGCTTGCTGGGGATTCCGAATTTCAGCCAGGCTGCTCGCATGTTGAAGTTTCACCTGGATCGGTCAGTGCAGGGAAACACGTATGTCGAGTTCGAAACCAGTGTGAAGGCTTTGGGACTGAGGCCTGGAGATCTGGTCAGCTTGACTTACCTCAAGGAAGGATTCAGCCGCCAGCCGTTGCGGGTGTTAAAGATCGCACCCGGACTGAACTATCGGACCGCCGTCATCACAGCGCAGATCCATCAAGATGCCTGGTACAGCGACACGAACGGAGAAGGCGTCGCGGCCTCCGGCGGACGACGCACAGCAGATGCGGGATTAGGTGCTCCGCGCCCCTTGCTGGGTAGAATCGTCGACGCGAACGGCGAAGTTCAATTTGAGGTTGAAGAGAAAGCCCGCGCCGCAGCCGATGGATCCGCAACCATCGACGCCGTTGTGGGCTTCGCCCCGCCACCGGTCCCTGGTTCGACGGGAGCCGGTATTCCGATCGTGAGCCTTGCGCCAGCCATAGGCAGCGGCGGAACGCTGGCAGGCGACCAGACGCTCTACTACGCGTTGAGCGCGGTGGACGGGGCGGGACAAGAGAGCGCCCTCTCCTTTGTGGTGAGGGCCTCCATTCCGCCGGGCCCGAGCACGAACAGCGTGACGCTCACAGGGTTGAGCTTCTCGCCGGGCACCGCGACTTTTCATGCATATCGTGGCACTGGGCCGTCGCAACTCTACCGGATCGCGGAAGGTCAAACGATTGCGGCGCAGTTCACGGATGCAGGACTCCCGAAACTGCTGGCGCCGCCGCCCGATCCGAATTTTCATCACGCGAATTTCTATTGGCGGCTCGAGATGCAACCCGAAGTGGCTGCCGCGATTCATTCGCAAACGACTGCCGGCAACAACACACTGCAAATGCCCGTAAATGCTCATCGGGGGATGACCGCGCGCATCACACGGGGCAAAGGGGCAGGACAGGAACGCGGCATCGTAGCGAATACACCGACCGTCGCCACGGTGTCGCCCGGATGGGATGTGGCGCCCGATGCGACGAGCATGTTTGCGATCGCCGAGTCCGGGTGGCGTTTCGGCGCGATGGGAGCGACGTCGCCGGTGCAGTTCGAGATTCCCAATCGGACCGGAGCGATCGTTCACATTGCCGGGCGCGCCGCCAACGCGAACGATCGCGAAACGCCCTCGGAGATTTCCTTTGTGACGCGCTGGGCGATCGGGGGCGCGGGCGCGCTCGGCGTCGATAGCGACGTTCCTCCGTCTCCCGGATTCGGGCTTTCGCTTCCGGCCGGCGCCGGGGGAGTGATCGAGATCGGTGCGGTTTCGTTTGAGAGCTTGATCAACACACGCAGCGTCACAGCGGGCACCCTCACGTTGCAGTACTGGGACGAGCTTGCGGGTCAGCCGCAATCGAAGCTGAGCGCTGCGATCGGCGCGACCGAGACCACTCTTAACCTCTCCGCGGCCGGTGCCGCTCAGCCTGGCTCCTTGATTCAAGTTGACGCCGAGCTGATGCGTGTCGAGGCTGCTGGGAGCGGTGGCCTGCAGTTGGAGGTGACTCGCGGCGTCTTGGGCGGAACCGCGGCGTCTCATCCGGCGCAGGCCACCGTCCATACTCTGCGGCAGAAGGTTGAGATCCTCGCGTTTCCGCGCGACTTCTTTGGAAGTCCGGCGAGCGGAAATTGGAGTCATCAAGTGATTCTCCCTGACGCGCGCGTCGCGGCCGCTGAGATGTTTGTCACCAACGCCCTCGGCAACAGCCCTACGGAAGTGGTGTGCGTGACGGGAACAATCGACAACGGTCTGCGGACGCTTTCGGGCGGGCAGTTTTCGATCACGGTGGAGGGTTTCGTCGCGGTGGAGAACAACATCGCGCCAGACATCGTGGCGGAAGCAGTCCATGCGGTGCGCGACGTGTTCGCGGTGGTGCGACAGGCTCCCCAGGGCGCTCCTCTGGGAGTCCGGGTAAAGAAGGACGGTGTGGCGTATTGCACGTTAACCATTCCCGCGGGCCAGACCATTTCGAACGCCGTGGGCGGTTTTACGCTGCCCGTGCTGGCAAGCGGAGCGCGGATCAGTGCGGACGTCACGTCTGTCGGGACAGACGTTCCTGGAACCGATCTCACCGTCATCATCCGGCTCTGAAAGCAGCTCTATGCCAGAAACGTTGCAGAAGTTGCGGCCGGACCGCGACCTTCAATGCTATTTCGAGAGACCGTCCGCCATCGCGGCGATCAGCGACGCCAGCGTGTCCGGGTTCACGCTTTCCGGATCGTGGCGCCAACAGTTCGACTGGGCCGTGATCGAATGGAATCGCGAAAATACCTTCGAACATCCGCTGTTTCGAAATCTCCCCAATGGCGATCTCAGCGCACTTCTGCTTACTTACGACGAGACGCGCGACAATTGCATTCCGATCGATTCGAATTTGTACCCGACTGTGGACTGGCCATATTTGCGCGTCTGGGCCCCGAGCGGAGGCGTTGAGAATGTATACAAGGTCTCGCTGAAATCCCGAGCCACGGCGATCGATGGAAGCTATGCGGCGGCGGCGGCAGAGTTCGAGCTCCAGGGCTCGATTACCGCGGGCGACTACGTGGAGCTTGCCTGGACCGGCGAGCACCACACGTATCAGATTCTCGTCGGCGACACCCTGCAATCCGTGGCGCAGTCGATCGCCGACAGCGTCAATGCGTTTTCGCCCTTGATGAGCGCTTCGCTGAGCGGGGCGCGCATTACGCTGCAGATGAGGGACGCCACCACGGGAGCGAACGCCAACCGGATGGGCGTTTACGCGAACGTGTCGGGCGCCAAGACCGAAAGCTGGTCTCCCTCGTGGCAGAACCTGAGCGGTGGAACATCGCCAACCAAATGGAGAATTTCCATAAATTTTGGCTCCCTGACCGACACGAACGGCGTCCCGGTCCCGGCCACTGCCGTGAGAAAACTTCGCTGGACTTACGC
>JBOGMR010000675.1:0-2745 GCA_050746825.1 Bryobacteraceae bacterium
AGGGAACCTCGAACAGATTCCGTCCGGGCTCGCCGCGGCGTACGCCGGTCAGCTTGTAGACCGTTTCGCCGGTGCGCGGGTCGTTACGCTTCGACATGACCACAGTCTGCAGCTCCGGTGAATACCACCGCTCGGAGACCGTCTCAATGGGGCGCTCGTTGCCGATCTCGCCGGCGGGGATCAGATGCGTCGTCCTTGTCCCTTCAGCCATGACACCCTCGATCATCTGCTTGCCGAGTGACGTCGTGGTGGCGTTTTTCTTGCTTGCGGCGTGGAGTTGCGCGATTCCAATGTGGGCTCCCTCGGTATGGACGACATGTCCGGCTGAGTACTCGACATCTGCCGTACGGATCACCGCGCGAGCCGAAGCGCCCGGCGCCGTTGCGATCATTCCCGTTCCCATCATGGCCTTCGGCAGCGTGATCTTGCGGGCTGTCCTCTCATTCGGCTCAAGGATGTAGTTCACTCCCGCGACGGGGTCGTTGATAAAAACCGACTTCATCGCTTGGCCCGACGCCCAAGGCCCGACTTGGCTTAGGGACTGCTCGCGGCGCGTGCGCCCTTCGCCATCGCGGAACGTCTGAGCGGTGCTCTTGCGGACGATGCGATTGCCATCCGGCAGAATCTGCGTGGACTCGGTCACGGCATCGGCCGAGTATGGCGCGCCCTTGACGAGCTTGCCTTCCCAACTCATTTCGGATGAGACGAACTTGACAAAATCGGCTGACTCGCCGAATACCGGAGGCACGGCGATTTCGAAGTGTTGCATTCGCTCTCGTGGTACGGGCTGGGCCCACGCCAGCATGGCGGAAGCGGAGATTGCGACGATCGACAGTTTCAGTTTCATAGCGTTGGTTCCCCTTTTTTTTAATAACCGCTCCCTCACGGTCGCGGCTCAGTATCTGATTCCCATACCCGCGGAGCGCGGAGCGGGCTGATCCTGCACAAATCGGATGGCGCGAGCCATGCCGTCCTCGCCGAGCAGCACGTCGGCTTTCACCGTGCCGCTGGCGCGATCTTCGTTGAATGGCAGACCGAACACGCCGAGCGCCGACCGAGGCAATCGCACGCGGACCATCTGGCCCCGGTCGAAGGGCGACAACAGATCGCCGCCGGCTACCGGAAAGAAACCAGTAGCTACTTCAAGGCGTGCCGGAGGCGCTGGGCGGCGCGGCCGGCGAGTGGGCGCCGGCTTCGATGCAGCGGCGGCGACGGCCAGTGGAACTGCCGGCGGCTGCGTCAGTTCAATGGGCTTCACCGCCGGGACGGAGGGCCGTACCGGCTCCTCACGGCGCGCCCGCCCCACAGCGATAACCACCAATGCAGCCGCGATCGAGCCCCAAGCCGCCGCTTTTCGCCACGCTCGCTTCGATCGGCGCCTCCGGAATTCCGCAAGAAGCGCCGTTTCGATGCGCACCGGCGCTGCTTCGCTCCGGTCATTCGCCAAGGCGTTCAGCCCGGCACGCAGTTTGCGTTCTTCACTATCCGTCATGGCCTCTCCGTCATGACTGCCTCACCGCTTTCGCGCGGAGCCTCTCAGCCAACATCGCGCGCCCGCGATTCAATCGGGAACGTATGGTGCCCACCGGACACCCCAACGCCGCCGCCGCGTCATCGTAGCTCAACTCTTGCAAGTCGCAAAGCACCACAGTCTCGCGGTACGCGGGCGGCAACGCCAGCACCGCCTGCCGCAGATTTTTCAATCCCTCGGCGCGCGTCAGATCCTCAAGCGGACTCGACTCGGCGGTTTCGATCCCGGTCTCGTCCGATTCCTCGACGTGAGCATACTTGCCTTCCTGCTCCAACCGGCGTAGCACCAGATTTCGCGCGATCCCGAACATCCACGATGCAACCGATCCACGCGCGGCATCGAAACGGCCGCGGGCCCGAATTACCTCGAGGAAGACTTCCTGCACCACTTCTTCCGCCAGCGCCGCTTCACCGGTCATCTGCAGCGTGAATCGATACAACCGGCCCTGGCGGCGGCGGTAAAGCGCCGTGAACGCTTCCTCATCGCCGCCGGACGACAAACACAACAGATCTTCGTCAGCGAGGCTGGAGAGATCGCGCATCCGCTGGGTTCTACTCTCAATTCGGCTGACCGGGAGGGAAAGTTCCAAAATTTCTCCTGGGGGCCAAAATTTCTCCTGGGGGTAAGACGTGCGGATGCGCGCGTTCGTATCGGCGGTGCGAGAATCAGAACATGTCCCCTCGGTCCTGCTCTCCCCGATTCATTATCTGGCTGCTCACTCCGGGCCTGCTGCTGGCTCAAACCACGACCGGCGACCGGCTGGTAGTGGGCTCGATGTCCAGCGCTGCCTACGCCACCTTTCAGCAGTCGATTCCCTTGCCCTCAGCGCCGAACCAGAAGTTTTGCGATTCGGTGCAACTTTCGTCCGGAGCCTTCTACGAGGCATACGTGCCGACTGCCGCTGAGCGGTCGGGCAATTTCAGCGCGTTCAGCGGACTGCTCACCGACCCGAACACCAAAGAACCGTTTGGCGGCGGAATCATTCCGAGCACCCGTATACCGGGAGTGTTCGCGTGGCGCGTGGCTTCGCCGCCCGGCGGGACCGGCCCTAACTGCGTAAGGTTCCCAGCCGGGTATGTTCCTTTCAGCACCGTGAGCTATCTGACCGCGGCGATACCCGGGACGCGGCAATTCGCGGTCGGGCCGGCGGCACTGATCTTCGACTATGTGCCTTCCGTATTCTTTGCGCCCACTCAAGCGCTCAGCGTGTGGAG
>JBOGMR010000676.1:0-5195 GCA_050746825.1 Bryobacteraceae bacterium
GCGTTCGGCTACGCCGGCCGGCCGTACGATTTCAACTTCGACTTCCTCACCGACGCCGCACTGGTCTGCACCGAGCTGGTCTACAAATCGTACGAGCCCGCTGCGGACATGCGCGGCCTCCGATTTCCCCTGGTCGACGTGATGGGCCGCAAAGTCACTCCCGCCAACCTGCTGGTCCGCCAGTTCGACGAGCAGTTCGGTACCGCGCGCCAACAGTTCGATCTCGTGCTCTTTCTCGACGGAGTGGAGCGCGCGCGTAAGGCGATCGAGGCCTCGATCGACGCATTCCGCGCAAGCTGGAAGCGCCCCAAGTGGCACATCCTTACGGAGCGCTGACGCCGCCCGCACAACCGCGACCGCAGGGGAGCAGCGCGATATACTGGACGCACGGAGAACGATTCCAGTGATGCGCCTATCGATGAGCTTTGTCTTTCTGGCGGCGCTCTCGCCGCTGTGCGCGGTCGATGCTGTGTTTCCCGATCCCGCCGCCGACCTTCCGCGCGCCACCGCCAAATCGAAGCAGACCGCCGTCTTTGCGGGGGGATGCTTCTGGTGCACCGAAGCCGTCTTCGAACAGCTCGCGGGCGTCGACAAGACGGTCTCGGGTTACGCCGGAGGCACGGCCGGTACCGCGCACTATAGGGTCGTCAGCGAAGGACGCACCGAACACGCTGAAGTGATCGAGATCACGTACGATCCTTCGCGCCTTACGTACGGCCAGTTGCTGAAAGTATTTTTTAGCGTCGCGCACGACCCCACTCAGCTCAACCGGCAAGGGCCCGACTATGGCAAGCAGTATCGTTCTGCAATCTTCACCGTCAACGAGGATCAGAAGCGCGTTGCCGAAGCTTACATCAAGCAGCTCTCGGATGCCAAGGTCTTTCCCGCACCGATCGTTACGCAGGTTGTCGCACTGAAGGCTTTCTACGCCGCCGAGGGCTATCATCAGGACTTCGTGAGAAACAACCCGGCACACCCTTACGTCGTCGTGAACGCTCTTCCCAAAGTGCAGAAGGTGAAGAAGCTGTATCCGTCGCTCGCGAAGAAATAGGCGGCATTCCGTCGGTTATTTTCCTGGATGCAGGTGCATTTCCATAAATTTCAGGAAGACATCCCAGTCCGACGGGATGGTCCCGTGCCCGCCGTTGTGCATGTGGTAGCCGATGGTGTTCAGAATCGGCTGTCCTGCGGGCGGCAACTGGCCCGTGTCCAAGCCCTGCTTACCCAGTAGCTTGTAAACCGGTCCCGCTGCGACTGCGGCCAGGAACTCACCTTTCGGGTCCGACCACCGGTCCGTGTTCCCGGTCTGGAGCAGTACCGGGCGCGGCGCAATCAGAGCCACCAGCATGTGCGCGTCGACTGGAAACTGATCGACATTATCGCCGTATTTCTTGTAATTCTCGGTAAACTGGTAGCCATATCGGGCGTTCAGGTGTTGGATCCGTTCGCCGTAGTTCCGGCGGCTGAGCGAGGCCCCGCCTTCGCCTGAGCAACTCGCGATCACCATGGCAAAGCGCGGATCGTGAGCGCCCGCCCACATTACTGTCTTGCCGAGTCGCGACACTCCCATGATCGCGACGCGCTTTGCGTCCACACCTTTATCGGTTTCCAGATAATCGAGCGCGCGGCTCAAGCCCCACGCCCACGCACCGATCGAGCCCCATTCGTCCGGCGCGGGCGCAGTCTGCCCGGGCTTGAGGTATAGGTTCCGCACACCGTACGACACGCCGCCGTCGAAGTCCGGATCGATGTCGCCGTAGTACACCGAAGCGATGCCGAAGCCTTTCTCGATCAGCGGCACGACGTTCAATCTTCCGAAACTGCGGCCCGTGTTCGCGGGAACCCTCTTCTTTTCGCGGTTCCAGATTTCACCTGGCTTGACTCCCGGATCGTTGACAGCCGACGAATTCGCGGAGAATCCCAGGTTCAGCAGCAGCGGTACCGGCTTTCGAACGTCCGCCGGCAGATAGATCAGCAGGTCCATTTTCGGACCGGCCTTGCCGGCCGAGAAATACACGGTTACCTGTTTGCGGATGGCCTTGCCGTCGAACGCGGGCGCGCCTTTCTCGAAGACATCGAAGCTCATCTTCGCGGGACGCCCCGGGCTGCGCCCATACTGGTTTTCCTCGAACAGCTTCACGATTTCGGGACGGCGCTTGTCGAACCACGTTTTGGCGTCGCGCACCGGCTTGCCGTTCCCCAGCACCAGCGGGTCCGGAAGCGTGTAGGCGCCGGCCAACGATTCGGTGTGGTTGACGGGAATGCCGGCGACGGGTTCCGCGGGCGCGTCCGCGACTTGAGCGCTGACGACGCACGAGCTGAGGATCAAGGAAAGCGAGAGGCGGCCGCTGAATGTCATGAAGACATCTTATCTGGAATTGAACACGGGGAAGGGTGTTCGTGCGCGACGACGGAGCTCTTGACAAGATGAAATCATTATGATATCATAGTGCTATCGATAGGAGATAACCTAATGATCCAGGAACGAGTTATCCGGGGGATATCGGGCTGGTTGATGCTGTTTCTACTGCTGATCGGGATCGTCGTGTGCGTGCTGATGATGGTGAATGCGGCGCGGGCCAAGGAGGGCTGGGGTGTCGCCTTGTGGGTGACACTGCTCACGCTCGACTGCATCGCGCTCGGCGGCCTCACCGTCATCAATCCGAATGAAGCGAAAGTTGTGGTGCTGTTCGGGAACTACAAAGGCAGCCTTAAGGAGTCGGGGTATTGGTGGGTGAATCCACTGACGACGCGACGGAAGGTTTCGCTACGCATCCGCAACTTCGAAAGTTCGAAGCTGAAGGTGAACGATCACGATGGCAACCCGATCGAGATCGCGACCGTCGTGGTCTGGCGCGTGGTCGATACGGTCGAAGCGGTGTTCAACGTGGACGACTATGAGCACTTCGTTCACGTGCAGAGTGAGGCCGCGGTTCGCAGTCTGGCCACGTCGTACCCGTACGATGCGCATCAGGACGGCCAGCTTTCGTTGCGCACTTCTCACGGCGAGATCAACGATCGCATCAAGCAGGAGATTCATGAGCGGCTGGCGAAGGCCGGCATCGAAGTGATCGAGGCGCGCATCAGTCACCTGGCGTACGCGCCGGAGATCGCGAATGCGATGCTGCGGCGGCAGCAGGCGAGCGCCGTGGTCGCGGCGCGGCAGAGGATCGTCGAAGGTGCGGTTGGCATGGTCGAAATGGCGCTCGAGGCTCTGAACGCCAAGCACGTGGTCGAGCTTGACGAAGAGCGCAAGGCGGCGATGGTGAGCAACCTGTTGGTTGTCCTGTGCAGCGATCACTACGCACAACCGGTGGTGAACACTGGAACGCTGTATCAATAGGACGGTTGTGAGGGACCCCCAATGGCGCAGCGCAAGCCATTTCTGCTCCGGCTGGACCCGGCGACGCACGAGGCGCTGCAGCATTGGGCCGACGCCGACCTGCGGAGCCTGAACGCGCAGATCGAATTTCTGCTGCGGCGCGCGCTCCGCGAGGCGGGCCGGCTGCCGGAGCCCGGCCAGGGGCCTGAGGCCAAGCAGCGAGACGACGCGTCCGGGGAGGCGTCATGATCGAGCTCAACCAACTTCGTCAAATGCAGCGCGAGTGGCGTCCGCCGGTGGAACTGGATCGCGGACGCCCGCGGCCCGTCGAATTTACGGCGGCCGGGATGTGGCTGGCGGCTCTGGTTGTGATGCTGCTTGCGGGCGGCGTCTTCGGCGGAATTGCGCTATACCTGAAAGCCGGCGCGGACGATGAACGCAACCGTCTGATCGAACAGTCGTCGAATGCGATTGAAGCCCGGATTGAGCGGCGCTGGCAGACGAAAGGGGAAAACAGGCGGTGCCATGTGACGTACAGCTTCTCCTCCGCCGGCTCCGTTTTTCGAAGGTCCACGCGAATCCCGTGCAGCACGTGGCGAAAGCTGTCCGACGGCGGGACGATACAGATTCGCTTCGTCGCGACGAACCCTGCCCTGAGCCGGATCGCCGGTCTCGATCCTCGCGGCGTCGCGCCCTATTGGCTGGGCCCCGTGCTCGGCGTTTTGACGGTGGTCAGCGGCGTGCTCCTCGCGCAGCTTCTTCTCCGGCGGCGGCGACTGCTCGCCGAAGGACGCAGTGCGCCAGGCATCGTGACGCGCTTAGGATCCAAGAGCGCGCACGGGCGGGAAGTTCATTACGAGTTTCCGACGCTCAGCGGCGCTCGCGCCCACGGCAAGTTCGGGCCTGTGAGCGAGAAGCAAGCTCCGCCGATCGGTTCGGCCATCGTCGTGATCTACGACGCCGGCGAGCCGGCGCGGAATTCCCGCTACCCGCTTCAGGCCGTGAGGATCCGGCGCGGATAACGGGTTCTCAGGCAGCAGCCATCGCTCCATCGACGCCCGCCCAGAGGTTCATCGTGTTCAGCTCTTCGCGGCCGCAAGACTTGAGGTAGCAGAATAGCTGAGTCCGGTAGGCGGCGTAAGCGCCGAGCACGAGGTTCACCAACAGTGACCCGCGAGTGGACTTGTTTCCAAACACGTCGATTTCGCCGCGGAAATCCGCTTCTGTCCATTGGCTCAAGAGCCGGGCGTATTCGTCAGATTGGTTTTGGATAGCGGAGACGGCCCGATCGAAGTCCAGCGCTTTCGCCGCGGCTTCCGCGGGGCCCCAGGCGGCGATCATGGCGGCTTTATCGAAGACCCCGGCCTGGATTACGGCAAGCTGGGTGGGGCCCATGATGGCCATGTACTGGAGCAATTCGAGGGTGCTGCGCTGCTTGGGTGTCGGCCGGTAATCGAGTTTCGATTTGTCCACTTTGCCGGCCAGATGCACCAGGATGCGGACTTCGTTCCGCAGCGAAGAAATGAGTTCGTCTTTGGTTAACACCATGATTGGAAGCTTACCTGGCGCTGCTGCAACGCGCAACCAGGTTTTGCGGCTCCTTGACCCGGACGACCGGAATCTCGCCGGCCGGTAGGGTGAAACGGCGGCAGGCGAGTGGTATGATGCTCCCGACAAGGGCTGGAGGATCACGATGCCTCTTTCCAGACGCGATGTTTTCCAGGGTGTTGGGGGAGTGCTGACCGCACCGCTGCTGCTGCGGCGGGCGGATGCAGAAGTCACGCCCGGCATTCTCAAGTTCCGCCCCGAAATTGAGCCGCTGGTTGGGTTGATCGAGCGCACGCCGCGCGAGCAATGCGCGCAGATGGCGGTC
>JBOGMR010000677.1:0-4173 GCA_050746825.1 Bryobacteraceae bacterium
GCCACATGAACGTGCTGCTGGCCGAAGCCGACATCCCCTACGACAAGCTGTTCGAGATGGACGAGATCAACGGCGAATTTCCGCAGGCTGACGTCGCGCTTGTGATCGGCGCGAATGATGTGACGAACCCTGCGGCGCGTCACGACAAGTCCAGCCCGATTTACGGCATGCCGATCCTGAACGTGGATCAGGCACGCACGGTGATGGTGATCAAACGCTCCATGAGCCCCGGCTTCGCCGGCATCGACAACGAGCTGTACTACATGGACCGCACGCTGATGTTGTTCGGCGACGCCAAGGGATTCCTGACGCAGATTGCCAAAGAGCTCGCCGCCGTCCGGGCGTGATACGGCTCCCCGCGGCGCGATTCTCTGACGCCGCTGCTCAGCGCCGCCGCTTAAGGCGTTTCGCGATCAGAAGCAGCAACCCGCCGCCCCCGAGCAGGGACATCGTCGCAGGCTCAGGAACTTGCGAGCCGCCACCACCGCCTCCGCCTGGATCCCCAGGAAAGCTAGGTTCGCTAAGGGCGGTGCCATACTGGAATTGGACGTTCGAGATGGCAGCCTGCGCATCGAATCCGGCAGGCAGGCCTGTCAGGGTGAAGATCACTGAATTAAGAATCAGAGCATTATCACCCGTGACCGGAGCGTTGCCTGTCGCCGTGTTGTCGCCGGCCGGCAGGATGCCGTATTGAAGGCCGTCAGGGCTATCCGGGCCCTGCAGGTTCGGACCAGGGAAACGGTCGCCCGGACCGACCAGGCCTAAACCCGCGCTGCTGATTCCGTATGCGGTGGCGCCGGGTCCCGCCAGTCCGCTATTGTAGGCCCACTCGCCTCCTACGACTCCGCCGGCCGGGCAACTTCCTCCGCAGAAGTAAACGGTGCTGCTGCCCGGCACGACCGCCGAGGACCGGGTGAGGGTTAACGCCACGCTCGAGTCCCAGAAGACGCCCGTCAGCACGTCGATGGGGACCAGTACGTCGTTTGGGGATGTGTTGCTGAGAGTCACAATGAGGGTTCCCGCGACCGAATCGTCGAAAAGGACGGAAGCACTCAGATTTCCACTGCTGCCTGAAAATTCAACCGGGGTTCCTAAAAGACTACCTGTGAGACCGAGGCACAACAAAGCCGCAACGGTTCGGGGGCAACATCGCAATCGCATGGGTTATTCTCCGTTCAGGTTTTTGACCTAGCAGTAAGGTCAGACACTCTACTTACGTCTCTAATACTAAGTAGCATAATCTGAAGCAGGAGTGCGTGTCAACCAAAAAGGATCGCTTGTGTTGTCTTAAGACATTGTAAACAAATGCTATAGCAGTTTGTCAACCGGTGATTGGTACTACCGAGAATCAGGGCTTAAGGTTCTAGACGGATGGGGGTGAACGTTTGGAGTGATGCCAAGGAGTCTACTGAAACTAAACAATTTATACTAAATACTCGATTATAGTACCTATAGATCTGAAGACGTAAGATAGTTTCCGGCAAGCTCTGGCGGGTCAAACCCAAACTCTAAGGTACAGGACTCTCACGTTTTTGGATCAGAGAGGAACGCGACAGCGTTCGATGGACCCAAGGTCCGCCTATTTGGAGACCGTGACAGGTGTCGCGGCCGACCAGTTCCCCGCCGCGTCCCACGCTTTGGCCGTGATCGTGTGGCTTCCCGGCGATTCCTTCTTCGTGTTCCAGTTATAGCTGGAGGATGCGGAAGTCGAAGAGTACTTGAGCACGCCATCGATATAGATGGAGACCTGCGAAACGGCGGCGTTGTCCGAAGCGGAAACATTGATGCGGACAACTCCGCTCACGAACTGGCCGGGATAGGGTGAAGTGATCGTGACGCTCGGGGGCGCCGTATCCGGCGCGGCCTGGTTGCTTACATTCACGGTAACAGCCGACGAACCTACGTTGCCCGCTGCATCGAAGGCCTTGACGGTGAGGGTATGGGATCCGTTGGCAACACTCCGGCTGTCCCAGGGAAACGAGAATGGAGAAACTGTCGTGGACGAAGAGAATTGGCCGTCGATGTGAAGCTCGATTCGCGTCACTCCGGCGTTATCGCTGGCCGAGCCCTGGACCGGGATGGGCCCCGAGACGGAGGCGCCGCTCACCGGAGTTGAGATCACGACCGCCGGTGCTGTCAGGTCGCTCGCGAGGCTGTTCTGCGCGGCGACAACCGCCCGATAGGCATTCACGCGTCCCCAGCCGAAGGAAGAGTCGAAGCCGGCAGAACCCAGGTCGTCCGAATTCTGCTGGAGCAGCGAAACCAGCGCGGCTGCGCCCAGCGCGGGATTCTTCGACAGCGCCAGGGCCGCGATGCCCGCCGTCAATGGGGATGCGAACGAAGTGCCGTTCCAGTATCCGTATCCGCCGCCGTTCATCGTCGTGAAGATCGAGGCGCCGGGGGCGGAAAGATCGATCCAGGTTCCGAAATTTGAAAACGATGCGAGGCCATCGGTTGACGTCGTGGCGCTCACCGCGATCACCTTGTCGCAGGCGGCCGGATAGTAGGGTGTGCTGGTCGAGTTGTTCATGGCCGACGCGAACACGACCGCGCCGCGGGCCCAAGCATAGTCCACTGCGGATTGCAGCGTGCTCGACGAGCTCGATCCGCCGATGCTCACGTTGATAATGCGGGCGCCATGGTCCGCCGCGTAGATGATTGCGTTGGCGATGTTGGAATACGACGCGTAGTCGCTCGAATTGAGCACCACCAGCGGCATGATGGGATTCTGCCACGTGATGCCGGCAACGCCGGTCGCATTGTTGCTGGATGCCGCCGCCACTCCGGCAACAGCGGTACCGTGGCCGAGCACGTCGGCGGTGTTCGAGTTGCCGCTCAGAAAGCTCCAGCCGGCGGCCACGCGCCCGGCCAGGTCGGCATGATTCGCATCGACACCCGAATCGACGATCGCAATCTTGACCGACGACGCTCCCGTGGTGATGTCCCAGGCCTGCGGTCCTTGTACCTTGCTGAGATGCCATTCGGAGCTGAAGCCCGGATCGTTCGGCACCGACGATCCACGCGCCAGGCCGTCGCGCTCAACGAAATTGAACAAACCCGTGCCCGCGAGCGAGTCTTTGATGCGATCGGCTTGGCCCTCGGGAACACGCAGCACCGTTACGCGAATTTGGCCGTGATGCTTTTCGACGCCTGCGCCGTGCCTCGCCAGCGCCTGGTCGACCGATCCAGCCGCGGCGCCCGCCCGGGCCTGCACCAGCAGCCGTCCCTGCACAGTCTTGTCGCCCGGCTTCTGCGCAGTCGCACTGGCCGAGGCGAACAGCGCCGCGCACACGATTCCAATCAGCTTGTTCATAATAGGCGCTTCGCGCGCTTGCACACGCTCCCCCACGGACGCGTGCCTGCGCACGTCTCCTTCTCTCTGTTCCGGTTGTTTACCGATTTCCGCAGCTTCCCCGGCGAGGCCTTATGACCTCCAGGTACCGCTTTATGTCCCCAGTGTAGAGGTTGGGGCGTCGGCTACCAATGCAGCGAATCTGGAGGACTTGACAGAATAATGCTGCGTTTTAGCCGTTTCTGAGACCTTATTTCGAGGCTGAGGAGGCTCCTGTGAGGCTACGAGGTTGTAGTACGAACGTACTAATGTGTGGTAGGCGCTTCAGCACAGCGTGGGGCCGGACTCGAGAACCTCTTCGAAACTCCGTGTGACGGAATCCCACGAAAACTCGCGCGAAACCATTTGAAAAGCGGCTTCAGCCACGGCGTCGCGCTCGGTGGGATTCTGCAGGAGGACGATGCATTCGCGCGCGAAGGCTTCGGGCCCGTCGGCGATGCGGATGTCGGCCGGCGGATGCACGGCGAGGCCTTCGGCGCCAACGGTGGTGGAGACAACGGGCGTGCGCGCGGCCATCGACTCGTAGATCTTGAGGCGCGTCCCGCCGCCGATGCGGAGCGGGACGATCGAGACGCCCGCATTCCAAACGTAGGGACGGATGTCAGGCACGGTGCCGGTCACTTCAATGTGCGGATCGGACTTGAGCGCGGTGATTTCGGGGGAGGGCGTGCGTCCGACCACGGAGAGCCTGGCTTGCGGCAGAGTGCGGCGGATGATCGGGAGGATTTCACGCACGAAGTAGAGCACGCCGTCGGTGTTAGGCAGCCAGTCCATCGACCCGATGAAGTCCAGGCCGGAGGCGGGATTGGCTGGGGCGGAAG
>JBOGMR010000678.1:0-4527 GCA_050746825.1 Bryobacteraceae bacterium
CCGTGTGGCGATTTCATAGGGACGCGCGCCCGGGTTAGAGCTTTCGGCACGGAACAGAAAATGCGGCGACTGCAGCATGGCTTCGATAACAAGCTGCGCACCCTTGTAGAAATCCGCCTCGCCGCCAAAAAGCGCTGCGTAGCGCGTCACTTCCTTGGAAGCCAGCGGACGCCGGAACGCCTTCAACCCGAACTCGCGCACGAACTGCGCGCGGCACTCGGCGTCGCGTGCGGATAGCGGCTTGCACGGAACCAGGCTGCCCGTGTCGCCGTTCCGGAACGCATTGCGCGCCAGGCGCTCGGCCGCCGCGCCGTACGCTTCGGTTAGCAGCGCGGGAACGCTCTGCGTCTCGGCCTGATTCTTGAATCCGTTCACGAAGTCTTCGGGAGGAAACTGACTGGCCGGGCTGGTTTGATCTCCCAGCAGATCGCGCACCGTACGGTTGTACTGAGCGTGCGTCAGCCGCCGCATAACCACGGGAGAAGCTTTGGCCGGCGCCGCTCCAACCGTGGAGCCCGGTGGCAGCGACGCAAGGTAGCGAACCCATGCAAGCAGCGCCGCCTCTTCCGCGCCGCCGGGTGCGATCAGCCGGCCGCCGGTGTGCGGGACGCGTGCGGTTGGCTTGTTGTACAGCAAGGAAGCTTCGGGTTGGCTCCGATCGACGAGCGATGCGAGGCCCTTGCCGAACGCCTCGATCCGCGACGGCGTGGCCTCCGGCTCAGGGACGTGCAGCCGCGTGGCCGATGCGACTCCGCTCTCGTTGTGACAATTGCGGCAATTCGCTTTTTGCAGGACCGGAAAGAGCGACTGTGTGAACGACGGCGTTTGCGCGCGGGCCACGCCGACGGCCGCCAGGAGCGCGCAAATGATCGATCGATGAGGCATGGACCGGGCTCTACCGCGCGGCAACTGTTTCGCCGGCGAGCGACATCATCTCTTCGAGGTTGCCGCTTGAGTCGAACGGGAGGTCTCGAGCCAACCCCGCGACTTCGAGCAGCGGGTTGCGGCGAATCTCCGGGAGGAGATTTTCGCTCAGCGCAATCCAACCCAGCTTGAGGGAATTGCGGACCCAGCCGAAGGTAACGTCTTCGAGCTGGAACTTGCCCACCGTGGGCGCGATGCGGTCGATGCATTCGCGGTCGGTGGGGAAGTGCACGGGCGTGCGGATTGCGGCGGGTGTCGATGCGGTCAGCGAGTTGATGCGTGTCGGCGTCCAGTCGATCTTCGCCAGCAGGCGGTCGGAAACCACATCCGCCATGCCGAGCCCCACGCCGTTGCCATAGCTCAGGTCGCTCAGGTCGCGAATGAAAATGCGCTGGAACTTCGGCGCGTCCGGCCACGGATTGTATTGCCCGTGTACGCCGCGGTTGACTACCTTTGTGTCCATGCCTGCGCCGCTGATGTTCTTGCCGATCTCGTCGAGAATCAGAATGTCGAGATCCATCGGAATGCGGGCGGTCCAGGACTTCGAGATCACGAGCAGCTCCTCTTCCCGCGCTTCCATCCTCTCGACCGGCACCGCTTCAAGCTTGGCCGTGTTGTGATTCCCGTCCTCGAGAATAGCCATCCCACCCAGAACCTTTCCCGACTTCAGCACCTGCCGCCCGATGCTCCGAACCACCTGCTCGAGTCCCATCGTGTATGCGTAAGTGTGATACGCTTGCGCGCCCGCGAATTTCCCCAGGCCGATCGCCATCATTTTGAAGAGGCCGCTCTCGATCTTGCCCGCAAAATCCGTGTGCCACTTTACGCGACCGACCAGCATCACGCCGTCGCTCTCGAAGGCATTACGGTCCATGAACGTGTTGATACCCTCGGGAGTCGCGCCCAACGGAACGACATCGAGCGAGCTGACAATTGGACAGCCCATCGTCTCTTCGATGATTCCGTAGTGCGCGAGCACATCGGCCTGACCCTCGGCGGTAGCGGCGCCGTGGCTGCCCATGGCGGGGAAAATGAAAGGCTGCATGCCGGCGGACTTCCAATAGCCGGCGATCGACCGCACGACAGTTGCAATGTTGCCGATGCCGCGGCTCCCCACGCCGATCGCGACGCGCGAGCCCGGCTTCAGCCGGGCGGCGAAGGGGGAAGCTTCAAGCTGGCTGCGAACCTCGCCGGGAATGTCGCGCACACTCCGGTCCGGGAAGTTCTGGCGGCAGAGGACAAGGCGCGAATAGGGCATACGATGAATTATAAGTCTTCTAATTGGGGAATTTCCTGCTTCTTGTGCTTGGGTTTTTTGCGCGCCGCTTTGGGCGGAATCGGCCGTGACGGAGGCGGCGTGCCCGCCCGCTCCCGCGCTACTGCGCGAGTCTCCTTGGAAAGGTCGAATTTTTTCTTGCGCGGCATCACTCAGGCCGTTTACCGTCCGTAAGCACCGATGCCAATTCCCCCCTCACGCGGGCGCTGTTCGTTCGAGCGGTGCTTCACATACTGCCGCACGACGTCGTGCGCGGGCAGCACTGCGGGGTCGAGCGCAGTGCCCGCCCTGGCGCACTCCGACTCTTCTGCGAGTGTGAAGTTCTGCGCCGCCTCATCGGAAAATCCGGGCGCCGCGCTCTCGATCAAACCGCCGTTGTTGTTGATTCGGCCGCTCAACGTACCGAAAGTCTCCACCCAGCCCGGCTTGATCCAGTTGTGCGCGAAATCAAGGACGCCGCTCGAGTCCAGGAGCGACACGGTGCGGCCCTCGGCCGCTGCGTAGAATACGTTGTTGCGCGCGTCGCAGCGTTCCTCATTGGTGCTCAGGCGGAACAGCGTGGTGCGGTCCGTGCGGTTCGAGACGATCGTATTGTTGTAGAAGTACAACGTCCCTTTGCGGTAAGCCGCTGACTCGCCGCTGTCGCCGCCGTAGTGCGTGATCTGCCGATTGCCGTCGCCCGGCGGCTCGATCAGCACATTGCCGTAGACGTGGGTTGCAGAGTAGCCCGGATGGTTCCGGATCAGCCCGCTGTCTTCGGCGTCCACCAGGTCGAGCTGGCGATTGCCGCCCTCGATCCAGTTGTATCGCACGATGAGTCCCGCCGACCGGTCCTTCAGCGCGTTGCCGCCCGCGCCGCTGCGCAGCGGCCCGTAGCGGTTGTACTGAAACGTGATGCCGATCGCCGCCGTGTAGCTGCTGTGCTCCAGGATGCTGCCCTCGTTGCCGTTGTCGTAGATGTGATTGCCCTCGATCAGGATGTCGCGCGAGGCAAGCGTCGGGCTCGACGCCACGAACAGGCCGTTGCCGCTGTCGTGCAGGATGCAATTCCGGATGGTGATGTTCTCGCCTTTTTCCAGGTAGATCGTCGATGCGTTGGAGCCGTAGGTCTGTGTGGCGCCATTGCGGTCTGTGAAGGTGTTGGGCCGCCGCGCGCCGCGAATGTCCAGATTCTCGATCACGATGTGCCGCGGCGTCGTATCGGCAGGCACGTTGGCGCCGCCGATTTTGATGACGCCGCGCACCTCGCTCCAGAAGTTGAGCGCGGGTGCATTCAACGCATCCTTGCCATCGATCACGGGTAACTCACCCTCGGGTCCAGGGACGCCGCGCACCGTGATGGGCTCGTCGGCTGTTCCCTGCCGGCAGATCACCCACTTCTCGCGATACGGCTCGATTCGATAGTGAATCAGCACCGTATCGCCGGGTTGCAGGAACGCCCACGGCACAGCACCGATGCTGGTGAACTCTTTCTCCGGCCCAACTTCGTACACCACCGCCAGCGCCGGAGACGCCAGAGCGATTGCGGCTGCCGCGAAGGTGAATTTCACGCTTCTCATTTTGGCAGAAACGGCGCCGACAGCGCGAGCGTGCCGGATTTCGCGAGATTGTCGACAGCGTCCTCATCCAAGCCAAGTAATTCAGACAACACGTTGACCGTGTGTTCGCCGAGTCTCGGGGCCGGCGTGCCGACGCGGCCCGGCGTAGCGGAGAGCTTGACGGGAATTCCAGTCACTCGATGGGCGCCGGCAATGGGACAGTCGATCGACGGAAACATCTCCCGAATTGCGGTTTGGGGATGATCGAGAACCTCCGCGAAGGTCCGGATAGGGGAGCACGGGATCCCCACCGAGCCGAGCCGTTCGATCCATTCGGACATGGGCCGCTCGCGGAAAACTGCGGCAAGGATCGCTTCGAGGGCGTGGCGGTTCTCCACGCGGCGCCGGTTTGTCGCGAAATCGGGATGGGCTTCGAGGCCGCTCCGGTCGATCGCGCGGCAGAACGTCGACCATAGCTTTTCACTGCCCACCGCAATCGAGAAACTGCGATCTTGCGCCTCGAAAACCTGGTAGGGGACCACCGTGGGAAATCCGCTGCCCATCGGGCCGGGTACTTTTCCCGAACCGAGGAACGACATATAGTTCGAAGTCATGGCCGAGATCATTCCATCGAGCATGGACACGTCCACGAATTGGCCGCGGCCGGTCAACTCACGGGCCCGCAGCGCCATCATGATGCCGATGACCGAAAACAGACCGGCATTGATGTCTGCGACTGCGTAGCCGCTTCGGACCTGCTCGCCCGCCAGAGTTCCCGTGACACTCAGA
>JBOGMR010000679.1:0-3820 GCA_050746825.1 Bryobacteraceae bacterium
GAGTTGATCGAGCCACGGTTCAAGCGCGGCGACCAACCTGCTGAACGGATCTTGGACGCCATTCATGAGTGCTTCCCGATTAGCGGTTTCAAGATACGCCGCCGGATCTCATCAGCTTGCGCACGCCCCCTCGCAGGATGGGCAGAAGCGTCGAGCCAGACCTGCAAGACGTCGGACACAGGTAGATTGCCGCGGCGCACTGCGGCGCGAAAGACGGCTTCTTTATTCGATGGAACCCGGAGAGAGACGTCCCAACGGCGGCCGGAGTCTTCAACCGACAGTCCCAGCCTTTGCAGTACATCGAATTCCAGACGCTCAAGGTAAAGGTGCGGTGGTACCCCGCGAACGAATCCGAGGCCGAGGGCATCGGCTGCGGCAAAAAGGCCGGCACACACGCGCGGTTTGTCCTTCAGGACCCGGCCGCTCCTCACCGTGGACTTCGGCGGCAGGTCCATCCTGGCTTCGGCGGCGTAGCGTGCAACACTCGCCAAGAACTGCTTTTCGTCTCTCTTGATGATCGAGCGTACTGGCATGTCCCGCGACATCTTGCGGCTGGCCGACACCCATTGTTCCAGGAGTTCGCCCGCTCGGACGATCCGAAGTCTTTCACGGTGCTCGTCAAGGAATCCCTCGTTGGCGAGCTGATTCACGCATCTAGATGCGCTCATGACCGAGACGCCAGCGACCGCTGCAAGCTGAGACGCATTCCGAATCGGCTCTCTTGGCACGGAGATGAGCGCTTCGGGAAGGTCATGTCCGAGGAGGATCTTTAGCATCCACTGGTTCAGATCGGAGAATAGATCCGGCCTATGTTGAATCTGCGCGATATGCCGAAGGGAGTGGCGAGGTGGCTTCGCATCAAGTCCCTCGAGACCGGGGCCGGCGAATGAGCGGAGGCCTTCCGCGTCGATAATGCCTACGGCGACACCCGGGGCGTGGCGCTCAGCAAACTGCTGGATATGGTCCGCCACCGATGCCGGCACGCGTCTCGCCGCCACCACCGCCAGAGGCGCAGCGCGTTCGGGAAACTTGCGCGCAAACGCTTGAACCTGCAGGATCGCCTGCGAGAGCAGAGGGATCAATCGATCACGGCGGCCTTCGGACGCAGACTTCACCTCAACGACGTACTTCCTTACACCTTTATCAACGAGGAGGCCGGCGCGCATATCTCCGGCCGCAGGAGGCCGCCGAACCCGCCAGCCGGCTTTGCGGAAGGCTTCTGCAACGATATTCTCGAATTCCACGCGGGCCTGGACGCCACGATCCGCGACAGGCATATTCTTTCCTTGCCTGGCCAAGTGAATTCCCATGGCCATGTTATTTCACAAGGCCATGTTAGCCCACCTCCAGCCCGCGGGTCAACCGCCGAATCCGGGGTTGCCGAATCCGAGGTCTGCCAGGAGTCCCAACCGAAAACTGGACCGATATCAATTCCGGTTGTCTGGCGAGAGTTCGATCGTCAGGCTGGTCGCAGGCTCCGGCGCAGCGGTGTCGACCAATTCGTCGGGCGTGAGAGCGAACGAACCATCCGTCTAAAGGAGGACGCTGGAAGTTCCACTGCGCCGGCAAGTAGGAGTTACAAGTGCAAACGCCGGTTATCGGATGAGAAATGTCATAATCGGATTCGAGAGAACCCGCGTTTTGCGCTCCGCTCTCGGCATCCCACACATGCTCGATTCGAGGAACGATGCTCGCTGATGCCAGGGCGACAACGGGCGATTTGCGTCAGGCGGAAGACGTTTGGCACAATGGCTTCCCGCCAGGGAACTGCGCCGGCGATCGGAGCCCGCTGTTGCCGCTCCTGCGCCACGCCGTTCCGAACGTGCCCTTCTACCGCGGGTGAGACATCTACCGGAAGCGGTCGGGAAAGCGGCCGATCATCAAGACGATCGGCGAGCCACACGGATCAGATCTTCATTCTCAAGATGCTCAAGATTCACAGCCTGCGCGCCGACACACCCAATGCGGAGTCTCTGGTGTCGAGAGCCCCGGCCGTGCCTCACGTGCTCGCTCCACCCGAACCCCGCTTGAACAGCCGGTAGGCCGCGAGAAGCAGGATTGCGCCGATCACGGACATGATCAATCCAGCGCCTTGTCCCTCTTGATACAAACCCAGGGTTCGCCCGAGAAATCCAGCCACAACAGAACCGGCGATCCCGAGTAGGATCGTGACGATGATCCCGCCAGGATCCTTACCGGGCATGATTAGTTTTGCGAGTGCACCGGCCACCAGACCGATGATACACATCCACACGAAGTGCAACATGCTGCCCTCCTTGAGTAGAATCCCTCAAAAAACATGGACTCTAGCGGCGGCCAAGGAAACCTCGCAGGTGTCCCATGACTTCATCGGCCACCGATCCCCTGCGGTTCTGGTCGAGCAGGGAGCTGAGGAAACCGTCCTTGTTGCCAAAATATGACCGAGGATAGAATTCCCCGCGATGATCTTCTCTTCGGCCGGGCCGCAGTCCATGGGGCCGGCTATTCGTGGATTGGGCGTTCCCCGGCTGATCGCGAGCGTATGGGTACGGCTGGTTACGATACGGTTCAAAAGCAAGAACTGCCCTTCCGAATTCGCGCGCGCGCGTTTTGGCTCCCTGGCGCCGCCGCGCTACTTTTTGGAGTTGCCTGGATTGAACGGCGGACGAACCGGCTTGCCGAGACCAATGCCGAGTGTGCCGTCCTCCGTTTCCTGCGCGGTGCGGCCGATGACGATGTCCCAGTTCGCGGTGTACTCTTTCAGCTTCGACCCGACCACGGACTTGAAATCCACCATGACCGATTCCAGCATTTCGCCCTTCGCGCGATTTCTCTTAACGATGCCGTCGCGCTCGTTGGCTGGGTGCCCTTTGATCAACATCTGGGTGGCGATCAGCCGATGGCCGGATTTGCTGACCGCGAAGTGAATATGCGGGCAGCGGAACGCTCCCTGCAGTGTGTACTCGACAGGTTTGATGGTGCGGAAGAAGTACTGGCCTTTCGCGTCAGTTACAAAGCGGCCGTAGCCCTGGAAATTGGAGTCGTATCCGCCGGTGTTGCGGCCGCCGGAGTGAACGTAGGAGCCGTTGATGTCCGTCTGCCAGATTTCGACATAGCCGTTTCGAAGCGGCTCGCCCGATTTCGTCAGCACGCGGCCGGAAACGTAGGCGACGTCGCCGGCCGCTGGCGTGATGCCTTCATTCAGGACCAGCAGGTCGTTGTCGGTATCCAGCGGCATCTTGTCCGGGTAGAACGGGCCTTCTCCCAGGCCGACGGTTGTCTTGAGAACTTCGGCAAACAGACCTGGAACGGTGTAGGCGGCGCCGGCAGCCAGAGACTGCAGTAACCGGCGGCGTGATTGCATGGTCATCGGACCTCCTGTCGGGTGTGAGTATATCGCATCTGCGGAGCCGGCCGGCAATCGGAAAGTGGCTACGGTGGCCTTTCGTCGAAGCGGCAGTTAGCAGCCCAGCCCGCGCCACGCCGAGTGGTCCGTCAACCGTAAACTCGTGGGAGAATATCGAGGTGCCAAAGCGGACGCTCCGATGACGCGCTTCGTGGCTCCTGGCGGCAGATAGAAAATGATTCGACACATCCTTCTCATTACGTTGCTTGCTTCCGCGGCGCCGGCTCAGGCTCCGCGCACCCCGCCGATTCGAATTTCGCATGGGCCGATGCTCGGGCACGTCACGTCCAACAGCATTTCGATCTGGGCTCGGACCTCATCACCCGGCGCGTTTCAAATCCGCTACGGAACATCGCCTGACAGGCTGGATCAGGTGTCCGCTCCCGTGATGACCACTGCGGTCCGAGACAATACCGGCTGGGTGCAGATCAACGG
>JBOGMR010000680.1:0-8491 GCA_050746825.1 Bryobacteraceae bacterium
CCCGTATCTTCTCGGCGAACCGGCCCAGTACACGGTCGCGGTCGAAGTAGAGCGGCAGACGCACCAGGATCTCAACTGGACAATGGCGGCAGCGCTCAACGTAGTGCTGATCGCATTTCTGGGGACCGCGGCATACGCGCTGTCGAAGGTCCGGCAGAGGCTTGCGTGATGAAGTGGCTCGGCTACCTGGTGATCGCGCTGCTCCTCACGCCGCTCGTGTTGTCGGTGGTGGTCTCGTTCACGCCTTCCCGCTATCTCGAACTGCCGCGCGACACCTGGACGGTCACCTGGTATCGGCAATTCTTCGAGAGCCCCGTCTGGGTGCAGGCGCTCGGAAACAGTCTCGCGATCGCGGTCCTCACCGCAGCGATCTCGGTCACCATCGCCGTCTCTACCGCGGCGGCACTCGCCCGCGAGCGTTTCCGCTGGAAGGGCGCCTGGGAGAGCGCGCTGCTGCTCCCGCTGGTGTTGCCCAGGGTCGCGCTCGCCGTGGGGATGTTGGCGGTGGTGCGACTGACGCCGCTGTGGGGCAGCCACTTCAGTCTCGCCATGGCGCATTCGGTGCTGGCGACGCCGGTCGCATATCTGGTTGTCCGCGGCTCGCTCGGGCAAGTGGACGCGAATCTCGAGTCTGCGGCCCGCGGGCTTGGCGCAGGCCCATGGCAGACGTTCCGGTTCGTCACGCTCCCCCTCATCATGCCGGCGATCCTGGCTGCGACGCTTTTCGCGCTCGTGATTTCGCTGAACGAAGTCACGCTGACCGTGTTTCTCGCGACGCGGTACACCGAGACACTGCCGCGAGTGATTTGGCCGAACCTTCGCTTCGCCATCACGCCCCTGGTCGCCGCGGCGTCAGTGATTCTGCTCGCGTTGACGCTGCCCGCGCTGGTGGCGGCGGGCTGGTGGCTCAGGCCCCGCCGCGATAACCGCTAGCCTTGTTTGTGTTCGGCTATAGCGCCAGGTTCTTGCTTTCATGAACTTGACTGATTGAGTCAAGTTTCAGGCGACGAGTTTGACTTCATGGCGTGTGGGATGAAACCATCGCACTGCCGGTGTCGGAGATTGGATAGATCGCGGTGTTCGCGCGCCGCCGCTGGAACACCTGGTTTGTCGCCGTCTTGAACGGAAGCGAGGCCCGCACCATTCGCGTGCCGCTCACATTCCTCCCGAGTGGCAGCTACAAGGCGCTGATGGCGCGCGACAGCCAGGAAGCCGCGGCAGCAATCAAGATGGACCAGGCCAATCTCAGGCGCGCTGTGGCTATCCGAATCGAGCTTTGCCCTGGGGGCGGCTTCATCGCCCGTCTGTCGAAATGAAAATCGTGGCGGTATCGGCTCCGTTGCGCGCCGGCGGTTGAAACAGCGTCCATGAAATCGAAAGGCGGCAGACACGAGCCTGCGCCACGAGCCCTTGCGCTATCATGGAATTTTCTTGGTATCCCAATTCCCTGAGGTGATTTCCGGTTGGCTTTGATTGAAGGTTGTAAGCACTCGCTCGAGATCACCGTCCCGCTTGATGAAGTCGTAAGCGAGACCGCGAAAGTTGTCGAGAACGTTCAGAAGCGCGCCCGATTGCCCGGCTTTCGTCCAGGCAAGGCTCCCGCAACCATCATTCAGCAGCAGTTTCAGGGTGAAATTCGCAAGAAGGTGCTCGAAAATCTGATTCCGCGGGCCCTCCAGAAACGTCTCAATGAAGAAGAACTCCGCTCGGTCAGCACCCCCGACATCACGCGCGTCAAGTTCGAGCCTGGCGAGCCGCTCGAATTCACCGCCGAGTTCGAGGTCGCGCCCGAATTCGAGCTCAAGGACTATCGCGGCTTGACGGTCGTCTACCAGGATCCGGAGATTACCGACGCCGACATCGACACGCGGATCGGGGAACTCCGGGAGCGCAAAGCCGAATACGTCAATATCGATCCGCGCCCGCTCGACAACGGCGATCATGCGGTGGTATCCCTCGAGAGCCGTGGCGGTCTCGAAGGTGCGCCGGTCAAGCAGGATGAGATGATGCTCGAGCTGGGTGGCGAAGACACGCTGCCCGCATTCACGGAAAACTTACGCGGCCTTTCGCCCGGTGAGTCGAAGGAGTTCGACGTCACGTATCCCGGCGATTACGGCCAGAAGCGGCTGGCCGGCAAGACGGTCCGCTTCGAGGCCGTGGTTAAAGGCATCCGGAGGAAGGAACTGCCCGAACTCAACGACGAATTTGCGCAGGATTTGGGCGATTACAAAACGCTTGACGAACTGCGCCAGGAAGTCCGCCGTTCGCTCACGGCCGAAAAGCAGTTCGCCGCCCAGCGTGAGGCCAAGAATAAGCTCGTCGAGTCGCTCGTCGACGCGCACGAGTTCCCTGTGCCGGAGGCCTACGTCGATCGGCAGATCAGTCTTCGATTCGACCAGCAGTTGCGCGCACTTTCGGCCGAGGGCGTCGACTTGAGCAACTTCAAACCCGACTGGAAAGAGGTGAAGGCGGCGCAGCGCGACCGCGCGCTCCGTGAAGTCAAGGCATCGCTCCTGCTCGGCAAGATCGCGGATCGCGAGTCGATCGACGCCTTGCGTGACGAAGTGGACCGCGAGGTCGAGCGCTTCGCGCGCCAGCATCGTGAGCCGGTCGCCGCGGTGCGCCTGCGCATGGAGCGCGACGGCGCGCTTGGCCAGATCGCGTCACAGATCCAGACCCAGAAAGTGCTCAATTTCCTCTTTGAGCACTCTCGAAAGATTGCGGAAGAGGAGGCATGATGGCGCTGATTCCGATGGTGGTCGAGCAGTCCAATCGCGGCGAGCGCGCCTATGACATCTATTCGCGTCTCCTCAAGGACAACATCATTTTCCTCGGGACGCCCATCGACGACAATGTCGCTAACCTGATCACCGCGCAGATGCTCTTCCTCGAGGCGGAAGATCCTGAAAAGGACATCTCGCTCTACATCAACTCTCCGGGGGGCTCGATCACCGCCGGGATGGCGATCTACGACACGATGCAGTTTATCCGGCCCGACGTCAGCACCATTGTCATCGGCCAGGCCGCATCGATGGCGGCCCTGCTGCTCGCCACGGGAGCCAAAGGCAAGCGCTTCTGCCTGCCTAATTCACGCATCCTGATTCACCAGCCCTCGCTCGGCAATCTCTCCGGGCAGGCCACCGATATTGACATCCAGGCGCGGGAAATTCTGCGAATGCGCCAGATCACCAACGAGATTCTCGCGAAACACTCGGGCCAGCCCATCGAGCGCGTCGAGAAAGATGTGGATCGCGACTACATCATGAACTCGCAACAGGCCAAAGACTACGGCATCGTCGACCAGATCATCGACAAGCACGTCTGAACCGCCGGGCGGGCCGGCAGGCGTGCCCCACGATCGAACGGGGCCGTCCCACAAGCGGACACCCCGGACGGCAAAAAGGCTGCTTACCCTTCTCCAATCAGCCATTTAGCACCACTTTGCGAGTGGAACAAAACATGCCCTTTACCCGCCAGACGAAAGCGTCATAATACTTAAAGCTATGGATGTCCCTCGTAAAGGCGTCGCCCGAAAAAAGATGATCCGGCGGATTATCCTCGGGACCGTTGTTCTCATCACGATTCCGCTGATCACTCTCGGGTTGATGAGGATGAAGCCCGCGGCCCCGCCCGTCGAATGGGCCACGCTCTGGCCGGACACAGTCAAACGCGGCGAGATGTTGCGCCAGGTCCGCGGCCTTGGCACTCTGATTCCCGAGGATATTCTCGCTATCCCGTCCACTACCGACGGCCGCGTCGAGCGCCGCCTCATGTTGCCCGGCACGTCGGTCAAGGCCGAAACAATCCTGATGGAGCTGAGCAACCCCGAATTGATGAACCAGATGGTTGACGCCGATTGGCAGGTGAAGGCCGCCGAGTCCAACTACACCGACTTGAAGATCAGGCTCGAAAACCAGCGGCTCGATCAGGAAGCCCAACTCGCCACCGTGAAGGCGCAGTACAACCAGGCGAAGCTGCGCGCGGACCGCGACTCCGCGCTTTTCAAAGAAGGCCTCACGGTCGAGATGAACATGAAGATCTCGCAGAACGCGGCCGAAGACCTCCTGAATCGCTACGAGATTGATCGGAAGCGCCTCGCGGCCAATACCGAATCGGTGATGGCGCAGCTTGCCGCGCAACAGACGCGCATCGAACAGCTCCGTGCCATCTACGCCTTGAGAAAGAGTCAGGTCGAGGCACTCAAGGTTCGCGCCGGCACCGAAGGTGTGTTGCAGGAGTTGGCCGTGCAAGTCGGACAGCGCGTCGGCGCCGGCGTCACGCTGGCCAAGGTGGTGCAACCCTGGCGCCTCAAAGCCGAAGTGAAAATCCCCGAAACTCAGGTGAAAGACGTGATGGCCGGACAGCCCTGCGCCGTCGATACGCGCAACGGCATCATCAACGGCAAGGTTTCCCGAATCGATCCGGCCGCGCAGAACGGCACCGTTACCGTGGATTGCGTGCTTCTGGAAGAGTTGCCTAAGGGCGCACGCCCGGATCTCAGCGTGGAAGGAACCATTGAGCTCGAGCGTCTCACCAACGTGATGTTCATGGGCAAACCCGTGTTCGGCCAGGAAAAGAGTCTGATTACGATCTTCAAGGTCGACGCCGATCGCAAGGGCGCCAGCAAAGTTCAAGTTCGATTGGGCAAGAGTTCGGTCAGCACCATCGAAGTTCTCGAAGGATTGAAGGTGGGTGACCAGGTCGTTTTGTCCGACATGTCGGCCTATGACGCTCATGACCGCATCAGCTTTAGATAGACTTGCTTGGAGAGGAAAGCACCGATGACGAATGGAGATGCGCCTACCCTGATTTTTCTCGAAGGTGTGACCAAGGTTTTTGTCACCGACGAGGTTGAGACGCACGCCCTGGCGGGCATCCACATGGAAGTCAAGAAGGGCGAGTACGTCGCGATCTCCGGACCGTCGGGGTGCGGCAAGTCAACCCTGCTGTCCATTCTTGGCCTGCTTGATTCGCCCAGCGACGGCACCTATAAGCTGAATGACAAACCCGTGCAGGCACTCAAAATGTCGGAGCGCGCCCGCATTCGTAATCGCGAAATCGGGTTTATTTTTCAGGCGTTCAATCTGATCGGCGATCTGACGGTCTACGAAAACGTCGAACTGCCGCTCACGTACCGCGGCATGCCGTCGGCCGAACGCAAGAAACGCGTGCAGGAGGCGCTCGAAAAAGTGGGCATGTCGCATCGCATGAAGCACTATCCCTCGCAGCTTTCGGGCGGTCAGCAGCAGCGCGTGGCCGTCGCGCGCGCGCTCAGCGGCGATCCGCTGATCCTGCTGGCGGATGAGCCGACTGGAAATCTCGATTCGGCCAACGGCCAGGCCGTGATGGACTTGCTCAAGGAACTGCATCGCAACGGCGCCACTATCTGTATGGTCACGCACGATCCGCGCTACGCCCAGCACGCCGATCGCTCGATCCATCTGTTCGACGGGCGAATCGTCGAGGAAACAGCCGCCGCTCCGCAATGAACTGCTGAGTCAGAGTGGGGCAGGTTTCCGGCCTGCCCTGATTGACAGCTCGCGGGCCCCCGATTGTTGGGCACGCCGGAGATCCGTCTGAGGTGAGATGATGCTCCACGATATCCGCTACTCACTACGAACCATGATGGCGCGACCCGGCTTCACCCTTGCCGCCGCAACCGCTCTCGCGCTCGGCATCGGAGCCAACACTGCGATCTTCAGCGTCATCAACACGGTCCTGCTCCGCCCGCTGCCCTATCGCGACCCCGGCGATCTCGCCATGGTCTGGCTCGACAACCGCCGCCTCGGCCTCAAGGAAGACCTGATGTCCTATCCGATCATCGAGGACTGGCGCAAGAACCAGGTCTTCTCCGCGATGTCGCCGTTCACTCGCGCGGATTTCGCAATTACCGGCGTGGATGAGCCCGAGCGTGTCGCCGGCGCCGCAGTGACCATCGACTTCTTTGACATTCTGGGTGTGCGTCCTCGCCTCGGGCGAGTATTCACAGTTGACGAAGATGCGCCGGGCCGCGACAGCGTGGTTATTCTCAGCCACGGACTGTGGACGCGCCGTTACGGCGCCGATCCCAATCTCGCCGGCAAGACGATTCAGCTCAACGACCGTTCCCACACGGTGGCGGGCGTGATGCCACCCGAGTTCCGATTCCCGGATAAAACCACCGAGGTCTGGAAACCGCTCGCCCTTCCTCCGCAAGCCAAGACCGCCCGGGGCGCCTTCTGGGCGCGCGTCATCGCACGCCGCAATCCTGGCGTTCCTTGGGAACGGGTGCGAACAGACATGGACGGGATCGGGAAAAGGCTCGAAAAGGAATACCCGCAGATGGCCGGATACGGCGTCAATCCTGTGCCGCTCACCGAGCAGCTTACCGGCGGCGTCAAACCGGGCCTTCTGATCATGCTGGGTGCGGTCGTCTTCGTGTTGTTGATCGCTTGTGCCAACGTCGCCAACCTGCTGCTGGCCCGGGCCGCAACACGCCAGCGCGAAATTGCTGTCCGCCTGGCGCTGGGCGCGGGTCGCGCGCGCCTGATCCGCCAGCTTCTGACCGAAAGCGCCGCGCTCGCCCTTCTGGCCGGTGTGATCGGATTGGTTCTCGCCCATTGGGGCGTAATTGGAATTGCGGCGCTCGGTCCAAAGGACGTGCCGGGACTCGACGAAATCCGCACCGACGGCCGCGTGCTGGCATTCACGTTTGGCATCTCCGTGCTCGCTGCCTTCCTGTTCGGCCTCGTGCCGGCTCTCAGCGCTTCCCGGCGCGATCTGGCCGACTCACTCAAAGAGGGTGGGCGCGCGCAATCCTCCGGCTTGGCCGGACGCCGGATGCGCCAGACCCTGGTCGCCGTCGAGATCGCACTCGCGGTCGTGCTTCTGGCCGGCGCTGGACTGCTGATCCGCAGCTTCCTGCGGGTCCGCGCGGTGGATCCCGGCTTTCGTACCGAAAACGTCCTCACCATGCGCGTGTCCCTCCCTCGATCGGCTGTTCAGGATGGGCCCGCCGTCGTGACGGCCTTTCAACAATTGCTCGAACGGATTGGAAGCGCGCCCGGCGTCTCCGCTGCCGGGGCCACCACCACCGTGTTCCTCAGCATCACGCCGAACTCAGGCAATTTCACCATCGAAGGCAAGCCGCCCGTCCCCGAGTCGCAGCAGGTTGAGGCAACTACCGACGCGGCCAGTCCGGACTTTTTCCGTGCGCTGAACGTGCCGTTGCTGCGGGGCCGCTTCTTTACCGCCGCGGACGGGCCCGAAGCCCCGCGTGTCAGCATCGTCAACGACACCATGGCGCGCACCTACTGGCCCGGAGAGGACGCAATCGGCAAACGGTTCACATTTGGCGGAGGCGGCCCCAATGCGCGCTGGATGACCGTGGTCGGCGTCGTCGCTGACATGCATCGCCAGGGCCTCGAGAAACGCGCACGCATGGAAACGTTTCAACCTCACGCGCAACGCCCGTCGCGCGGTATGCAACTCGTCGTCGCCGCCTCGGGCGATGCCGCGAGTATCGCGCCCGCCGTCCAGCGCCTGATCCGCGAGTGGAACCGCGGCGCGCTCATCTGGAACGTTGCTTCGATCGGCCAACTGCTCGGTGAATCGGTCGCGCAGCGGCGCTTTTATATGCTCTTGCTCGGGCTGTTTTCGACCCTTGCGCTCGTACTGGCCGCCATCGGCGTCTATGGCGTCATGTATTATGCGGTCCTCGAGCGCACCCAGGAAATCGGAATCCGGATGGCGCTCGGCGCTAGGCGCGGCGATGTCCTGTCGATGGTCTTGCGCCAGGGTCTCGGTGTTACGTTCGCCGGGCTGGCGGTCGGCCTGGCCGCCGCCTTCGCGCTCACCCGCCTGATGACCGGTTTGCTTTACGAAGTTTCTGCGGGAGACCCGGCAACGTTTGCCGCCGTCCCGCTCGTTCTAATCGCAGCCGCCGTCGCTGCCAGCCTTGTGCCGGCCCGCCGCGCGGCGCAAGTGGATCCGATGGTTGCACTGAGGTACGAATGAAAGCTCTCCTTCCTCTCCTTCTGCTTTCCGCCGCATTCGGCATCGACAACTTCACGGAAGAATTTCACAAGACCTATCCGCTCGCCGCCGGAGGGCGTATTTCTCTGCACAACCTCAACGGCGGAGTCCGGATCCATGGATGGGATCGAGGCGACGTCAAGGTTGACGCCATCAAACGAGCTTCCACCAAGCGGCGGCTCGATGAAGCTTCGATCATGATCGACTCCAGCGCGGACTCGATTTCAATTCGCACGCGATACCCAAATGAAGGCGACGGTGAAGGGCCCGCCCAGGTCGAGTACACGATCTATGTGCCCCGAGCCTCTCGCCTCTCGGCGATCGAGCTCGTGAACGGGGCGCTCGAAATCAACGGCGTTACCGGCGAGATCAAGGCGTCGTCGATCAACGGCGAGGTAACGGCGCGCGGGCTCATCGAGAGCGCCAGGCTCTCTACCGTGAACGGACGTCTGGCGGCGGCCTACGACCGCCTGTCCTC
>JBOGMR010000681.1:0-7279 GCA_050746825.1 Bryobacteraceae bacterium
TCGGAACTTCGTACGGGTTCTCGCCCGTGATGCGCTCGTACATGTCGAACAGATTTCCATAGCGTTCGCGAATGCCTTGAACGCCGAGCCTGCGGATGGCATCCGAGAAATCGAGATAGACGCCGAGCCCGCCGGGTCCGACTCCGCGCCCTTCGTCGCAGACTCCCTTCGCCGCGCGCGAGGCCACGTCACGCGGAACGAGATTGCCGAAACTCGGATAGCGCCGTTCCAGGTAGTAGTCGCGCTCGGACTCCGGGATTTGCTCGGGCGATCGCTTGTCGCCCCGGTTCTTCGGTACCCAGATGCGGCCGTCGTTGCGCAGCGATTCGCTCATGAGCGTCAGCTTCGACTGATAGTCGCCCGAGACCGGAATGCAGGTGGGGTGGATCTGCGTGAAGCACGGGTTCGCGAACAGCGCGCCGCGCCGGTGAGCGCGCCAGATCGCCGTGCAGTTGGAGCCCTTGGCGTTGGTCGAAAGAAAAAACACGTTGCCGTAGCCGCCGGTGCCGAGCACCACGGCGTCACCCAGATGCGTCTCGACTTTACCGGTGATCAGATTGCGCGTCACGATCCCGCGCGCGCGCCCGTCGATCACAATCAGATCCAGCATCTCGGTGCGCGGGAACATGGTGACGCGTCCAGCGCCGGCCTGGCGTTCGAGCGCCTGGTAGGCTCCCAGCAGAAGCTGCTGCCCCGTCTGCCCGCGCGCGTAGAATGTTCGCGATACCTGCGCGCCGCCGAACGACCGGTTCGACAGTGTGCCGCCGTACTCGCGCGCAAACGGCACGCCCTGCGCCACGCACTGATCGATGATGTTGAGGCTGATCTCGGCGAGTCGATAGACGTTGGCTTCGCGCGCGCGGAAGTCGCCGCCCTTCACCGTGTCGTAGAACAGGCGGTAGACGCTGTCGCCGTCGTTCTGATAATTCTTGGCCGCGTTGATGCCGCCCTGCGCGGCGATCGAGTGCGCGCGACGCGGACTGTCCTGAAAGCAGAAGCACTTGACGTTGTAGCCGAGCTCGGCCAGCGTCGCCGCGCCCGATCCGCCCGCCAGACCCGACCCAACCACCAGGACCGTGTACTTGCGCTTGTTGGCCGGATTCACCAGCTTCACATCGAAGCGGCACTTGTCCCAGGCTTTCTCGATGGGGCCGGATGGAATTCTGGAATCGAGTTGCATCGTTATTTCACCAGGCCCGTCAGCACCGCAACCGGAATCGAAATGTTGCCGGCCACCAGGAAGCCGGTGACGATCGCCGCGAATCGCCGGAGCGCCGCGTCGTAGCGTGGATGGTTGATCCCGAGCGATTGAAACATGCTCCACGCGCCGTGATAGAGGTGGAATCCGAGCATCACCATCGCGACGATGTACGCGAGCGCCACGGGAATCTGTCGAAATCCGGCGACGATGTTGTGATAGGGCGCCAGGTCGCGAAAGTCGGGATGCGCGGCGCCGAACGTGAAGTGCAGCAGATGATAGACGACGAACGCGCCCAGGATCGGCCCGCTCCACATCATCGTGCGCGACGCGTAACTGGATGCGATCGGCGTCTGCTTGGCGTAACCGGACGGCCGTGCGGTGTTCTTGAGCGCGGTGAGTTGTACCGCTGCGGCGATGTGCAGGATGACCGCCGCCAGCAGGCCGATTCTGGCGATCCAGAGCAACGCAGGCATCGTTCGCAGCGCGACGGCGTAAGCATCGAGCTTCTCCGGCCCGAGGAAAATCTGCAGATTTCCGATCAAGTGGCCAATGACGAAAACGAACAGTATCACGCCGGTCACGGCCATGACGACCTTTTTGCCGATCGGGGCTTGGTAAAACGCGGGGATTTGAGAGACTTCCTTTGCGGGTACCGTCGCTGTCATTTGTGGGTCCTACCTGGATCGGGCGCTGGACCGCCGCACCCGGTGCAGGTCGAGGTGCAATACGATCGAGGCGCCGCCACGGATCGAATGCAAGATCCTCTAGATTCCAGGATGGTTCACCCTTCAGTATACCAATTGAGACTGCAGGCTCCCGCAATTAGAGCCGATAAGAAAAGTAGTGATCGAAGACGTCGCAGACGAGATTACGGTCGAGGGCGCCGCCAGTCTGCAAAACCTGATGCGGGCCGCGGGTGAACATCGCCAGACCGAGTTCGCGCCTTCCGACGGGAGCTTCGTGCCGTCCGTGCCGCATACCCTGGACGACCTCGGGCTGAACGCGACCATCCTCGAACAGCTCATCGTCAAAAGCCTTCATTTCCGCGGTGAGGTGATTGGGCGCGACCTGGCTCAGGGGCTGGGTATCAAGTACAGCATCATCGACCCGATTATGGAGTCGCTGAAGCGGTACCGGTTGGTCGAAGTGAAAGGCTCGCTGGGGTTCGGTAACATCTCCGCCGTCTTCGCCCTTTCGGAAGCCGGACGCAGCCGCGCCCGCGAATTCCTGGAAAACAATCAGTACTTCGGCGCGGCGCCCGTACCGATCCGTCAGTACACGCATGCCGTGCGGGCGCAGCGCCTCAAGAGCGGATGGCTCACGCTCGAAGCGCTCGCCAGCGCCTATCGACACATGGTGGTCACCCCGGAGATCATGGCGCAGATCGGCCCCGCGGTCAATTCGGCGAAATCGTTTCTTGTTTATGGGCAGCCCGGAAACGGAAAGACCTACCTTGCCGAAGCGCTTTTCCGTCTGCAGAGCGAGCCGGTCTACGTTCCTTACGCGATCGAGTGCCAGGGAACGATTATCAAGCTGTTCGATCCCGTCTATCACCAGCCCATCGATGAGGCCGAGGCTTCAATTACGTCGCTGTCCCACGATCGGCTCTACGACGGCCGCTGGGTGCGGTGCCGCCGGCCATTCATCGTAACTGGAGGCGAGTTGAGTCTCGACATGCTCGACCTCAGCTTCAACACCGCCGCGCGTGTCTACGACGCTCCGTTCCAGCTCAAGGCCAACAACGGCATCTACCTCATCGACGACTTCGGCCGGCAGAAAGCGACCCCGGCGGAGGTGCTGAACCGGTGGATCGTTCCCATGGACCGGCGCGTCGATTATCTGACCTTCCACACGGGCGGCAAAGTGGAAGTGCCTTTCGAGGCGTTTCTGATCTTTTCGACCAACCTCCGGCCCGAGCAGCTTGGCGACGAAGCCTTTCTACGCCGCATTCAGTACAAGATGCTTCTGCGTAATCCAAGCGAGCCGGAGTTTCGCGCGATCTTCCAGCAGGTTTGCGGCAAGGAGAATCTGTCGATATCCGCCGGCGTCCTCGATGAGTTCCTCGATCGCCATTACAAGCGAAGCGCCAAGCCGTTCCGCCGGTGCCAGCCGCGCGACGTGATCTCCCATGCGGTCGACCTCATCCATTTCGAGAAGCTTCCGGTCGAGCTGACGCCGGACGTGCTTGACCGCGCCTTCACCAGTTGCTTCCTCGACACCAGCGGCATGGACGATTAGCGGGGTGGGTGTAACGATCGTAAACAATTGGGCTGAAACACACGGGGCCGGGTTGTCGGGTGCGCTCGAACGGGTTTGCCTAACGCCCTGCATCTGGCGTGAATTGACAGTCTTGCGATTGCGACCTCGCCGGTAGAGGTAGTGGTTAAGGGAAAGTCCTGGCCCGCCCTCAACCAGATCGGAGTGCCCGGAACCAACGACACGTACCGCATCGACTTCCGTGTTCCAGACGACATATCAGCCGGTACAGCGAGTCTGCAGATCAGCGCGGCCTGCGTCACGGGTTCCGCGGTGCCGATTCCGGTTCGGTAGGCATCAACCCGACGGTTTGCCCGCACCGTTTTGTTGGTTTTTCAGATTGCTGTGGCACTTCCTTTGGCGCTACGCGTCCATTCCGCCGGATACGGGCGATAGAATGCGTGTTCAAAAGCAACTCCCGAGTGTCATGGGCAAAGTTGCTTCTACTCCGGCCGCTTGTACTCACATGAGAATTCGGGGGGGCGGGCTGCGATACAATCGCGATCGATGAACACCTCCCGCCGCACCGCCCTGGCCACCCTTGCCGGCGCAGCGCTCGCTCCGCAAGCGAGCCAGTCCGCCCAAAAAGCCACCGCCTTTGCTCTCATCGGCGACCGCTATCACAACTCCGACTACATCCGCTCCGGGCTGAATCGCACGATCGCCAAAGAGCTCGGCGTGTCGATCGACTTTTGCGATGAGACCAAAATGCTCACCGCGGAAACGCTGAACGGCTACAAACTTCTGATCGTGTTGCGTGACGGAATGATCTGGCCGGACGGTTATGGCGATGAGACCAGCAACGCCGCCTGGGTCGCGACCGGGAGACCGAAGCTCATCTCCGAACCGACGGTGCCGCCCAGCCCCGGGAAATCGCAGTTCTGGATCAAGCCGGAGCAAGGAAAAGCCGTGCGCCAGTTCGTGCAGAACGGCGGCGCCGCGCTGTTCCTTCACAACACGACCCACGTCGGCCTGACGGATCCCGATTTCCGCCACGTTCTCGGCGCCGCGTACGCCGGCCACCCTCCGATCCGCACATTCAAGGTGAAGGTGACAAATCCGAATCACCCGATCGCTCGCGGAGTCCGCGACTTCGTCGTTACCGACGAGCAGCACTACATGGAGTACGACAAGGATCCGAAGAACGTTTTTCTCGAAACCGTGAATGAGGAAGGGCTCACGTACCGGACCCAAGGCGCCACCGCGCCAGGAGGATGGGCGTACGACTACGGCAGAGGCCGCGTCTGCTACATGTCGCCGGGCCACTTGCTGACAGTGCTTTGGAACCCCGAGTACATCAAGCTGCAGCACAACGCCGTGCGCTGGCTGCTACGCACCGAACCCCGCTGATCGGGGCCGGGCCGCTACGTCGCAGTTTTCTGTGTTGCCGCACGGGGGGTGCTTAACCGTTTTGGGGAAGTGAAGCACTGAGCCACAGCCGGATAGGAGAGCTCCTCGGCATCTGCGTTTGGGTTGGCTGGATCCAACGGGAGGCAACATCGCCAGAGCCGAAGCGATCCTGGTAGAAAACATTTGATATAGGTCTTGTTTTTGTGTTGATCTGCTGGTATTATTACCATCAGATGAGAGAGGCTCTCGACATCCCTCCGCCCAGCGGTCCGGATGCTTCCCGGCGCCGTCGCCGCGCGCGTCGGTTGATGGCTCGCTTCCAGGTCCCCAACGACGCTCTTCCGGGCTCGCTCGCGCTTTCTCACCGCCGCTGTGGAAAGCCTTCCTGTCATTGCGTCAAAGGTGACGGCCATCCACTCTGGACCCTGACTTTCATGGCCGATGGCAGGAAGCGTGTCGAAACCATTCCCGCCGACTGGCTCGATGCGGTTCGTCCGCGAGTCGAGGCGGGCCGACGTTTCAAGGAAGCCGCCGCCGAACTGCTGGTGATCAACGCCGAGCTCTTGGTGCTCGCCCGAAGCCAGCGACCTGGCCGCCGTCCTGCTCCATCACCGCCATAGAGGGAAGCCATGTCCAAACCGCTGCCTCGTCCGGAGTCCCAGACACCGCCCGCACGGCCTGTGTTGGCCGAGCAACTCCCTCGCTTCTTATTGCTGGAGCGAGAAGTAGAGATCGAGTATCGACCACAGATGTTGGCGGCGCTGCAACGCAAGGTCGACACTGTGACTGAGACGGCGCGAAGCACCGCGCCTTCGTGTCCGCTCTGCGGCCTGCCGATGCGGTGCCAAGATACGCGATCAGTCTCCTGGCTGGCTCGCTGTGGATGTTTGCACGCTTCGGTATCGCGTTACCGTTGCCCGCCTTGCCGTTACCAGTGCCGTCCTTTGCTGGATCTGCTGGGGGTAGAACCCGGTCGCATCAGTGGCGCCTTGGCCCGCTTGCTGGCTCTGCTGGCTACCGTGGCGCCCTATCCGCTGGCGGCACGTCTGGCTTGGTTGCTATTGGGTGTCACGATCAGTCCCATGGGCATCTGGCGGGTGGCGCAACGGTTGGGAGAGGCGGCGGCGTGCCATAGTGACGCCTTGAGCCGATATCACGCCGACAGCCGCAGCACCGGCGCACCCACACAGACGGCTCCTTCGACCGTAGTGCTGGGCGTGGATGGTTGCTGCTTGGGGATGCAAGTACGGTCCACACGACGGCGCCGCAAAGAGGGCGAAACACTGCCCCCGTTGCCCGCCATCGAGGAAGGCCGTTTCCGCGAAGTCAAGACGGGCGTTTTGTTGCTGCCCGGCGAGAGAGTGGAAACGTCTCCAGGGAGGCGCTCGTTGATCCGCCGTTTTCTGGTGAGTTGTCTGGGGGATGCCGACGCCATCTTCGCTCGCTTGTATGCGCAACTGCGCGAGTTGGGCTGGGTGGGCGCCAACACAGTGGTGGTCATCGTTGGCGATGGAGCGGAATGGATCTGGAACCGGGCCACCCTGTTTGTGCACCGTTGTGAAATTCTCGACTTCTGGCATGCTCTGCAACACGCCTGGGGATTTGCGCAGCTCCGCTACGGGGAGGGCTCGAGGCAAGCCGACCAGTGGGTTCATGAGATCGCCGAACAATTGCGGGCCGGAAAGGTGCAAGCGGTCATCGCCAGGCTCCAGCGTCTGCGGCCGAAAACACCGGAATTGCGCGAGAGTTTGCAAGCGCTCATCCACTACTACAGTGAGAATGCCGGCCGCATGCGTTATGACGAGTATCTTCGACTGGGCTATGGGATTGGCAGCGGCGCGGTGGAGAGCGCGCATAAGCAGGTCGTCCATGCTCGCTTTCGCCAAGCCGGAATGCGCTGGAGCGAAGCTGGAGCCCGCCGCCTGTTAGCGCTCCGCCTGCTGTTGTTGAACGATAACTGGGCGCTGCTGGACCAGTTGCGCATGGTTTCGCTGGCGTAACCTTTCCTGATTCCGGAGACCGCCGTTGACCTCCCCCTGGTGATGCGCCATCATCGGGCCATGGCCCGTCGCTCCACGGTAGACGTTCCTGCCGATCTCCGCCCCCGTCTGGAAGCCGCCCGGCTCGATCTGCTGGCACTGTTCCGCGCTCTGGACCGAATGGACTTGACACCCTTCGAGATTCCGCAGCGATTGATTAGACAGCTCTTTGAACTGGATGCCGATTTTGTGGAGGCTCTCTGGGCCTTGGATCAGCCTCCCGGACGCCTGGATCTGCCGGCCATGCTCCGCGATACTCTGGCTGCCCTGGAACAATTGTCGGAAGCCTGCGCTCGCTTCCGCAAGAACCTTCCGCGGCGTGCTCTTCCCACCCTGGCGCAACTGGAACTCACCGTTCGCCAAAGCCTATTACCTGCCGAAGCCTACAATATGGTCCCAGGCCGCGATCCCCAAAACGGTTAAGCACCCCCGC
>JBOGMR010000682.1:0-4078 GCA_050746825.1 Bryobacteraceae bacterium
GCGCCGCCTTCGCTCCTAAGTATCAGAATCCACGCTGAAAAAGAATCCCCACCCTACCCCCAACCGTTTTCGGTCACAAGCATCGCGTAGTTGTTCGCCGACAGCGTCTCCTCGGCTTTTGGACTGCGGAACAGCAGCATGTACTGGCTCGCTTTTTGCTGCGCCGGATTCTCGGCCAGCTCGCGCCGGAACACGCCCGGATGAGGAGCGTTGATGATGACGAGCTTCTCGAAGACTTCGGGATGCTGAATGGCGAACGCCCATGCAATGGCGCCGCCCCAATCGTGCGCGACCAGCGTCAGCTTCTTCAGTCGAAGCTTCGAGGCAAACGCCCGCAGATCTTCGACCAGCAGCTTCATCTGATACTGCTCGACGTCCGCCGGCTTCGACGACAAGTTGTAGCCGCGCATGTCGAGCGCGATCGCGCGATGGTCGCGGCCGAACTCGGCGAGCTGCTTCTTCCACTCGTACCAGAATTCCGGGAACCCGTGCACAAACAGAACCGGTTTTCCCTTGCCCGTGGAAACATAGTGCAGGCGAACGCCGTTGACCTCGGCAAATTCGTGCTTCAACTTGGGCTCCTTGGCGGGCAGCGCGGCGGCAAGCATCACCACCGCGGCAAATCGAACCTTCACGTTTCCTCCATCAGGCGCGCCGCCGCCTTGTCGAGGAACCACGCGACGCGACGTCCGTGGTGCGACACCACCTGCGCCGGGTAGCGCAACGGATCGTACTCCTCGTGGAAAACGGCGCGCACGGCCTCAGTCTTGTCCTCGCCGGTCACCAGGAACACGTTGTGGCGCGCGGCAAGCAGAACCCCGGGCAGCAGCGTGATGCGCCACTCGCCCGATTTTTGAACATACACCGCGGCGGCGATCGAGTCGCGATTCTCCAGCAGGGGCTCGCCCGGAAACAGGCTGGCCGTGTGTGCATCGGCGCCCATTCCCTGTTGAACAACATCGAAGTGCGGCATCTCGCCTTCCTCGAGGCCGAAGAAGTTGCGGATCTCGCCGGCATAATGTTCGGCCGCGCGCTCCGGGACCAGCTCGCCGGGAATGCGATGCACGTTGCGCCGCGGGATACGGGCGGGATTGATCAGAGTCTCCTCGGCGAGTTTGTAATTACTGCGCGGATCGCTGGGCGGCACGGCGCGCTCGTCGACCCAGAAAAGGTGCACGCGCTGCCAGCGGACCGGCGCGGCCACCAACTGCTCGAACAGCAATCGCGGCGTCGATCCTCCCGACACGGCAACTGTCGCGAGGTCCTGGCCGGACAGCGCGTCTTCGAGAATTGACGTGATGTGATGCGCGCAGGCTTCCGCCGCCGCGCGCGGATCGGGATACGAATGCCAGCGAACGCTCATGCGCACAACCTCGCGGCTTCGGCGAGCACGGCGTCGAACACCGCATCGCTGCCCGTGATGGCGAGCTCTTCGCGCAGGAGAGCGTAGTCGCTCGGCGCAGGGAAGACGGTGCGGTTGACGAGCTGATTAACCCGCACTTCTGCCGCGCCGTCGATTTTTCGCACCGACACCTCGAGCCCGCCGTCGCCGGATCGGATGTCCAGACGGTTGAGCCCGGCTACCAGCGATTCTTTGCAGCGTTCAAATTCGATGCTGGGATCGGCGCCCGCACTTCGCAGGCAGAGCTTCACCCACGCCGCCAGGTACCAACCGGAAACCGGCAGCTCGGCGCCTCCGTGGACGATGCGTACGCTGCGCACGGAAGGCAGCTTCGCGAGGTAGTCCGGATTCTCGAAGATTTGCGCGATCAGCTCGCGCCAGCGCGTGAGGCGGGTCCACGCCAGATCGCCGAAGATGCGCCCCAGGGCCCATTCTGCGACGCGGCGCACCGCGGCCCGGGGATCGGCGATCGAGGCGCTGTCGATCACGGTTCGCGTCGCCATGCCCGACAGCTCGTCCAGCCCGGGGCTTTCGATGAGCCCCGGCGCGCGGCACAAAACAATCAGAGGAAGGTCCGCGACGGCGAGCGGGAGAATGACAGACGGCAGCGCGGCCAGGCCGCTATCGTTGGTTTGGATTTCCACCTGCTCGCAGCAGATCTGGCGGCGGCTTCCGAAAGGCTTCCAGCACTGGGCGACGACGCGCGCTTCGAGCGCCGCCTCGCCCGACGGCTCGACGCGCACCGCGATCGTCCGGCTGGGATGATCGCGCATCAGCAGCGCCAGTGTCTCGCCGGCGCCGGCGGCATCTTCGTTCGCGTCGGACACCACGACCAGCGTCATCGCGCAGGCCTTCAGCACCGCTCTGTCCGGTTCGCCGCCCGTCTCCTTGCCGAGAGAAACCCAAAGCTTGGAAAGCTCGCTGAGAATTCGATCGGGTTCGACTGCGGCGCTCATCAGATTCTTCTCCACGCGTGCCCGCGGCGCGCCAGCATCTCGCCGGCCTCCGGCGGGCCCCACTCGCCGGCGTCGTAGTTCGGAAACTGCGGCGGCGTCTTCTGCCACGCCTCGAGGATCGGCATGACCACAGTCCAACTCGCTTCCGCCATGTCCTGCCGCGTATAGAGTGTCGCGTCGCCGAGGATCGCGTCGACGAGCAGAGTTTCGTACGCCGTCGGCGAGCGCTCACCGAAGCTCGAACCGTAATTGAAGTCCATCGAGACCGGCCGCAGCCTCATGCCTTCGCCCGGCTGCTTCGAAAGGAACTTCAGCGAAATGCCTTCTTCAGGCTGAATGCGCAGGATCAGCAGATTGGGAGGCGACTGCGCGCCTTCATGAGCGAACAGGGAAAGCGGCGCCGGGTTGAACTGGATCGCAATTTCGCTCACTCGTTTCGGCAGGCGCTTGCCGGTGCGCATGTAGAACGGGACGCCTGCCCAACGCCAGTTGTCGACGAAGAAGGTGACGGCGGCGTACGTTTCGGTGGGGCTGTTCGGATCGGCGCCGGGTTCCTGCCGGAAGCCGCGGACTCCGGCGCCGCTGATCTTGCCGGGCCCGTACTGCCCGCGGACGGCGTGGTCTGCGACCTGCCCGGGCTTCATGACCCGGATCGAGCGCAGAAGTTTGGCGCGCTCGTCGCGCACCGTGTCCGGCTCGAAGGTGGCGCTCGGCTCCATCGCGACGGTCGCCATCACCTGCAGCAGGTGATTCTGAATCATGTCGCGCAGCGCCCCGGCCTCCTGATAATACGCGCCGCGCCCTTCGACGCCGATCGATTCGGCCGCGGTGATCTGTACGTGATTCACGTAGCCGCGATTCCAGAGCGGCTCAAAGATGCCGTTGCCGAAACGGAAGGCCAGAATGTTCTGGACAGTCTCTTTGCCGAGGTAGTGATCGATGCGATACACCTCGGATTCGGGAAAAACCTGGTGCAGTCTTTCGTTCAGCTTGCGGGCGCCGGCGAGGTCGTGGCCGAATGGCTTCTCGACCACAATCCTGCGCCAGCCGTTTCCTTTCGCCAGGCCTGCCGCTCCGATGCCTTCGGCAACCCGCTCGTACTGGCTCGGCTGAGTGGCCAGATAGAAAAGCACGTTGCCGCCGGTGTGGCGCGTGGATTCGATTTCCTTGAGGCGCCGGGCGAGTGCGTCGTAGCTGGAGGGATCGTCGACATCGCCCGCGAGGTAGAACAGGCCCTGCGCGAAACCAACCCACACAGATTCGTCGAAGGGCGAGTCTTCGAGGAACTTCGCGACGGACTCGCGCATGCGCTCGCGGAACTGGTCGTCGGTCATCGGCGTGCGCGCAACGCCGGCCACCGCAAAGCCGGGCGCGAGCCGGCGCTCGTACAGCAGACGATAAAGCGAGGGCATAAGCTTACGCTTGGTGAGGTCGCCTGTGGCGCCGAAGATGACGACCGCGCATTCCGGGACGCGCCGCTCGAAACGCAGCGGGTCGAGGAACGGATTGGCGGCGGGCATGCTGTTTAATTATAGAAGCCACGAACCACGATCCACACAGGCAATCAGGTATTACGCTCAGTCGAAATCTTCGCCGCCCGCGCAGATTTCGTCTGGTGGACGTGGCGCAGGCGCTCGTCCCGGCGCCTGGTGGGGCAGACTTCAGTCTGTCCATCGCCGGCTTCACCCGGCGATTCTTTTTGGTTGCGGCTCTGCCGCTC
>JBOGMR010000683.1:0-3387 GCA_050746825.1 Bryobacteraceae bacterium
GCCGTATCTGCGGGGTTTCCAGGAAGGTTCGCTGGCAGCGTTCCTCCCGGGGCGTCCGCCGGATAAGTTCCCGGAGGGAACCGCCAAATGGATTCCACCAGGGGCCATGCTGGAGTTCGTGGTTCACTACGCGCAAACGAGCAAGCCGCAGACGGACCGCACCAGCGTGGGCCTCTACCTGGCTCCCGGGCCGCCGGAGCGCGTGCTGCGCCGCATGGACCTCCGTAACTTCTTTCTGCGCATTCCCGCCGGGGCGCCGAACCATGAAGTCAAGCGCTGCTACACCTTCGAGCAGGACAAGCAGTTGATCTCGTTCACTCCGCACATGCATTATCGCGGGAAGGACATCACCTACGAGCTGGTTCGCCCGGACGGGCGTCGCGAAATCCTGCTGTCGGTGCCGCGCTACGATTTCAATTGGCAGCTTGTCTACCGGCTGAAGGAGCCCGTGTTCGCCGGGAAGGGCAGCCAGCTCGTGGTGACGGCGCACTATGACAACAGCCCGAACAATCGAGCGAATCCCGATCCAGCGCAGGCCATCCGTTGGGGCGACAAGAGCGAGGAAGAGATGATGACGAGCTGGATCGAGTATCTGGATGTCGCGCCACCTGCCACTCACTCCGGCGATTCGCGCTAATTCGCTGATCGGCGCGCTCGTGCTGAGCGCGATGGTGATGCCCGCAGCCGACGTCCGGTCGTGGCGGGAAGCGCACGAGCGCCAGATCGTCGCGGAGTTCACCGAACTGCTTGCGATTCCCAACATTGCGTCGGATAGAGTAAATATCCGCCGCAATGCCGAGTTCATCCGCAAGATGCTGGAGCGGCGGGGCGCGAAGACGCGACTGCTGGAAGCGGCGGGCGCGCCGCCGGTGGTGTACGGCGAAATCGCGGCTCCCCAGTCCCGGCGCACACTGGTCTTCTACGCGCATTACGACGGGCAGCCGGTCGATCCGAAGGAGTGGGATGGCGCGCCGTTCCGGCCCGTCCTCCGCGACGGCGTGCGCGAGGTCTCGATGCCGGCCGCGGGCGGACGGTTCAATCCCGAATGGCGGATGTATGCGCGCTCGGCATCCGACGACAAGGGGACGATCGTGGCGATGATGGCGGCGCTCGATGCAATGCGTGCTGCGGGCCGCGCGCCGGCGGTCAACCTGAAATTTTTCTTCGAAGGCGAGGAGGAGGCGGGTTCGCCCCATCTCGAGACCATTGTGCGAACGCATCGCGATCTGCTGGGCGGCGATGTCTGGCTGATCTGCGATGGTCCCGTCCACCAGACCCGGCGGCAACAGCTCTATTTCGGTGCACGCGGCGTGACCGGTGTCGATCTGACCGTGTACGGGCCGCGCCGTGAGCTTCACAGCGGGCACTACGGCAACTGGGCGCCGAATCCGGCCATGAGTCTGGCGCAGTTGCTCGCGTCGATGAAGGACGGCGACGGGCGGATCACCATCGCGGGCTTTTACGATTCAGTCGAGCCGCTTAGCGGCACAGAGCGGCGCGCCCTCGCGGAAGCTCCCGACAACGATGACGAGCTGCGGAGCGAGCTGTGGCTTGGCGGCACCGAGGGACGCGGGCGGAAGCTGGTGGATTCGATCATGCTGCCGTCGCTCAACGTGCGCGGCGTCGCCAGTGGGGCGGTGGGCGAGCAGGCGCGCAACGTCATTCCGGCGACCGCGACTGCGTCGCTCGACATCCGGCTGGTGAAGGGTCTGTCGCATCAGAAGGCGTTCGGTCTGTTGCTCGCGCACGTCCGGAAACAAGGCTGGCACGTCGTTGAGGGCGAACCGGATGCGGCCACCCGTTTGCGCTATCCGAGAGTCATACGCGTGCAAAAGAAGGGAGGCTACAACGCGGTCCGAACCCCGATGGACTTGCCCGCGGCCAAGCAGGTGATCGAAACGGTCAAGGCCGTGCGCGGATCGGTGGCGTTGCTCCCGACGCTTGGTGGCAGCGTGCCGCTGTACGTGTTCGAGGAGCAACTCCGAGCGCCGATGGTCGGGCTTCCGATCGCGAACCACGACAACAGCCAGCACGGCTCCAATGAGAACCTCAGGCTGCAGAACCTGTGGGATGGTATCGAGGTGATGGCGGCGTTGATGGGCGGGCAATGACGAATTACGCTGCTTCGCCCGGCGTCGCCTGGAGGTCGAGCCACAGCCGGAGGGCTCTGTCCAAAGCCTGCATATGATCGTGAGAAAGAGCGCCGAGACGGCGGCGGATTCGAGCTTGCTTCACGGCAGAGATTTTGTCGGCCATAATTTCCGAATCGGCGGCCAACCCCGAGACCGCCGAACGGGCCACCGAAACGCGAAACAGGCTGAGCCCGGTGACTTCGGACGAAATAGGGCACAAGACAACGCTGGCATGCGTTTGGTTAAACAGATCGGATTGTACGACAACCGCAGGCCGTGGTTTCCCGTAGTCACCTGGAAGCGCGCAGATCACAACGTCGCCGCGTGAGAAACCAGGTTCAGTCATGCCACACTTCGGCGCCAGATTTCTCCCAGGCGGCCTCACCCTTCAACCGTCTGCGGCTGGCCAGAAGCGACTGGCGGCGTGCTTCCTCCCGTAGGCCCTCACGCCTGTGCCGGATCAGGTACTCCTCCAGGGCGCGATTGATGATCCAGTTTTTACCCTTGTGCGATCGTAGAGCGGCTTCCTCGAGCCGCTGCCTGAGTTCGCCGGGTATGCGGAAACTCGAGGTCGTCGAACCCATCAGTCCACTATAACACAATTGCAACACACCACCCGCCCGCTCCGGCTCGCGCGGAACTCTATGCGGTTTGCCGGCGCTTATGGAATCTCGCCACCACCCATTCGCTACAATAATTGCGTCCTTTCATGAAGCAAGTCATCCGCAGGGGGCTCAAGGAAATCATCGTTGATGAGGTCCCCGATCCGGCCGCGCCGCCGCATCATGTCCTGATCCGTCCGGTGTGCTCGCTGATCAGCAGCGGGACGGAGACCGCCAGCATCCACCAGGAAGGCCTACTCAAGGAAGTCGCCGGGAATCCCTCGCACCTGCGCAAAATTTGGGACGTCATGAAGAACGCGGGGCCGCTGCGCACGCTGGCGGAGGTTCGCGCCAAGTTCAGCGAGTACGCGGTGCTGGGCTACTCGGGCGCGGGCGTGGTGGCGTCGGTGCATCCGACAGTGAAGGATCTCGAGCCCGGCGACCGCGTCTCTTATGGCGGCGAAGGCACGGGTCATGGCGAGACGATCGTGACCGGGCGCCAGCTTGTGGCGCGTCTGCCGGATGGAGTCGCGTTCGAGCAGGCCTGCTTCGCCACGCTGGGCAGCATCGCGATGAATGCGGTGCGCATTGCCAACCTTTCGCTCGGCGATGTGGTGGCGGTGATCGGGCAGGGGTTGGTCGGACAACTGATC
>JBOGMR010000684.1:0-5213 GCA_050746825.1 Bryobacteraceae bacterium
TTGGGGCGTGCACATCGGCGTTCCGGATTATCGATGCCCTGCTGCTCCGGTCCCTGCCCGTAGCGGAACCAGAACGGCTGTACTATGTTTTTCACCTGTCATCCGGCGTCGGCAACGAGTCCAATACAAATGACACCTACGAATATCCTCTGTTCCGTCAAATGCGGGACAGCGTCAAGGATCAATCCGAGTTGGTTGCGATCTCAAACTCCCGGCCCATGGACATCACCTACGGGTCGGATCAGGAGATGGAGAAGGCGTACCTGCAACATGTTTCAGGATGGATGTTCAGCTCGTTCGGGCTCCGTCCGGCCTTGGGGCGGCTGCTCACGGAAGGCGACGATCTGAAGCCGGGGGCGCACCCATACGCCGTGCTTTCCTACGACTATTGGACGCGCCGCTTCGGGCAAGACCCGCGGGTGATCGGCCGCACCTTTCGCATGGACGGCGCTGTCTACACGATTGCCGGAGTCTGCGAGGATGGATTCACCGGTACCCAGCCCGGAACGGTCACCGGCATCTTCGTCCCCACAATGATGAGCCCCCACGTGACTACCTATGCGGGCTGGATCCGGGCCTTTGCGCGGATGAAGCCGGGCATCGCTCCTGAGACTGTTCGTGATCGATTACGCGCCCAATTCCGGGTGTTCCGCGAAGAGCAGGCGCGGCGGATGACCGGAATGCATAAGGAACGGATCGCCCGGTTCCTGAGTGAGACTCTGATGATGGAACGCGCGGCCTCGGGTGTTTCGAGGCTCCAAAGGGAATACCGCCGTTCGCTGATCGCGATCGGCGTGCTGGTGGCCCAGGTTCTGCTCATCGCCAGCGCGAACGTCGCAAACTTGATGACGGCCCAGGCCGCGACGCGTGCACGCGAGATGGCGCTGCGAGTTTCGATCGGCGCGGGGCGCTCGCGTCTGGTGCAGATGGTCCTGATCGAGAGCGCCTGGCTCGCGTTCCTCGCCTCTGCGATTGGCGGGGCGCTGGCGTGGTGGGCGGCGCCATTCATCGTCAGCCGGATCGATTTCTTTCCCGGAAATCCAGTGCGTCTCTTGCTTCCCGTGGACTGGCGCCTGCTTGGCTTCGGCCTGGGGCTGGCACTGGCAGTGACGCTGCTGTTCGGCCTTGCACCGGCTCTACGCGCCTCAGCAGTCAAGCCGGCGAGCGTGCTCCGAGGCGGAGAAGACCCGCACTCGCGCCGCCGCTTGATGCACGCGTTGATCGGCGTGCAGGCCGCCTTCTGCTTTCTCGTCCTGCTTGTTGCCGGCCTGTTCGTTGTTACCTTCGACCGGCTATCGAAAGAACCCACCGGCTTTTCCGCCGAACGGCTACTGGCGCTCGAAACCGTCACCGCGCGACCTCAGCCGCCGGCGCCCTGGGGCCAACTCGCCGAGCATCTGCGCGCCTTGCCGGGCATAGACGCCGTGTCGTTGGCCGATTGGGCGCTGCTCGATGGGACCATCGCGATCTGGCCGATTTCGATCGATGGCGGGCCGCCGAGCGCCGACCGGGCCTATTTCCTCAGCGTCTCGCCCGGCTGGATCGATGCGATGAAGATTCCCTTGATCGATGGCAGAGATTTTCGTGCCGGAGACACCTACCCAGGGGTTGCGATCGTCAACGAATCCTTTGCCAGATGGTATTTCAACGGCCAGAATCCGCTTGGAAGGTATTTCGAGCAAGCGCAGGGCCGGATGGGCCGCGTTCGTCTGCAGATCGTGGGGTTGGTGCGTGACGCTCGCTATCGCGACATGCGAGGACCCATTCTGCCCGTGGTCTACGTCCCGTTCCCCTGGGTGGATGCCAAGGGCGCGTTGCAGGCCAGGCGCTCGGCGACGCTCATGGTCCGCACGTCCACAGCCAACCCGCTCGCACTCGCATCCGTTCTCCGCCGGGAGGTGCCGCGGGCGCGTCCCGAATTCCGCGTGAGCGACCTTCGCACACAAAGGGAAATCAATGAATCGCACACGGGGCGCGAGCGCCTGCTGGCCGCGCTGGCACGGTTTTTCGCCGTCGTCGCGCTGCTGCTGGCCGGCGTGGGTCTTTATGGCGTGCTCGACTATTCCGTATTTCAGCGGCGGCGCGAAATCGGCATTCGCATGGCGGTCGGCGCACAAGCGCGAGACATCGTTCGACGAGTAACGTTCGATGCGTTCTCGATGGTTGTGGCGGGCGCGCTTTCGGGCCTCGCGCTCGGCATGGCGTTAGCGCGGTACATCGAGACGCTGCTCTACCAGGTGAAAGCCACCGATCCGGCGATGCTGGCCATCCCGAGCCTCACCATTTTCATTGCCGCCTTGCTCGCGGCGCTGCCGGCGATCGTTCACGCCGTGCGAATCGATCCGGTCACAATGCTGCGCGCCGAATAGACGGCGCGTTCGAAGATTGAGCAGCGCAGGCATTGGCGCAAACTCCTGCGCCGCCGCTTGACAGCGCGAGCCCGGCATGTTAATCATAGTTAAGTTGGGAATGCAAACTATAATTACATCGAGATCCACGAAGCCGCGATCGCTGGCAGAGGTTCACTCCTCGGTCTACACCGGCCACCCCTCGCTTTGGCGGCGCATGTTTGCATTCGCAGGTCCCGCTTATCTGGTCAGCGTGGGTTACATGGACCCGGGCAACTGGGCCACCGACCTCGAAGGCGGGGCGCGCTTCGGCTACCAGTTGCTATGGGTGCTGGTGATGTCGAACGCAATGGCGATTCTGCTCCAAACGCTCAGCGCCCGCCTCGGCATCGTGCGCGGGCTCGACTTGGCGCAGGCCTGCCGCGAAACCTACCCGAAGCCGATCACCTACGCGCTCTGGATCCTGTGCGAGGTCGCGATCGTGGCCTGCGACCTGGCCGAAGTGCTGGGCGCGGCGATCGCGCTGAACCTGCTGTTCGGATTGCCGCTGCTGGCGGGCGTCATACTGACGGCGCTCGACACGCTGCTGCTGCTCTGGTTGCAGCGGTTCGGGATCCGCGCGCTCGAAGCGTTCGTGCTGGCGCTGGTCGGCACGATCGGCATCTGCTTTGGTATCGAAATCTTCCTTGCCAAGCCGGACTGGGCGGAGATGGCCACCGGTCTTGTGCCGCGTCTCAACTCGCAAAGCCTTTATGTGGCCATCGGCATTCTGGGCGCGACGGTCATGCCGCACAACCTCTATCTGCACTCGGCTCTGGTGCAGACGCGCCGGATCGGCGTAAGCCCGGAATTAAAGCGAGACGCGTGCCGCTTCAATCTGATCGATTCGGTGATCGCGCTGAACGGCGCGCTGTTCGTCAACGCCGCAATTCTGGTGGTCTCGGCGGCGGTCTTCTTCAAGCGCGGCGTGGTGGTGAACGAGATCCAGCAGGCGCACCTGCTGCTCGCGCCACTACTCGGGACGACCATGGCGGGCGTCCTGTTCGCCGTGGCGCTGCTGTGCTCGGGCCAGTCGTCAACGCTCACCGGAACGATGGCCGGCCAGATCGTAATGGAAGGTTTTCTCAACTTCCGCATGAGACCGTGGCTGCGGCGCCTGATCACGCGTATGATCGCAATCGTGCCCGCCGCGATCACCATCTATGTGGCGGGTGAAAATGGCACCTACAAGCTGCTGATCCTCAGCCAGGTGGTGCTGAGTATGCAGTTACCGTTCGCGGTCATCCCGCTGATTCACTTCACCAGCGATCGGAAGAGCATGGGGACGTTCGCAAACAAGGTCTGGGTCAAGGCACTGGCGTGGGTGACCGCGGCGATCATTGTGGGGCTGAATATCCGCCTGGTGATTACGACTGTCGGCCAGTGGCTGGACGGGGCGGGTGAATGGCGCTGGCTGATCCTTTGGATTGTGATCCCGTTCGCCATCAGCCTCGTCCTGCTGCTGACCTGGGTGAGCCTTGAGCCGCTCCTGGCCCACTGGTTCCGCAAGTACGGCCGCGCGCCAGTTACGCTTCCCGCGACGGCCATCGAGGGGATTACGCCGCCTGTTTACAAACGGATCCTGGTTCCACTCGATCACACGGCGCTCGATCAGCAGGCCATCGCCCACGCCGCGGCGATGGCGAAGCAGCACGGCGCAAAGCTCTATCTGCTTCACGTTGAAGAGGATGTGACGAGCCAGATGTACGGCTCGGAAGCCTCGACGGCCGAAGTCGAGGCCGGAAAGCAGTACCTTGAGCAGATTGTGAAATCGCTGGGCGCCCAGGGGATCGAGGTGGAGACGTCTGTCGCGCATTCGTCCACTCCAAAAGACGAGATAGTCCGGTACGCCCGGCAAATCCAGCCGGATTTGTTAATCATGGGCGCGCACGGCCATAACCGCTTGAAAGATCTTATATTTGGCGATACCATTAATCCAGTAAGGCACGCATTGGACGTTCCGATCCTGGTGGTTCGACGCTAGCTGCCGCGGGTTCCTTCCCGTTCCGCACGGGATTGAGCGGTGGTTAGCGGCGGGTTATGTGGCAGGTCTCAAGGGATGTGTCGTTCCAACCCAAGCGAGTTCCCCCGCTCCAGCTAAAGTCCTTTATTTTCAGCGTCCTTCAGTGGTGACGGAGATGCGAGGGAAATCCAGTATGCACCGAACCGCCGTTGCCCTCTGGCTGTGCCTTGCAGCCACTGCGGCTTCGGTCAAGGCCACCACGCTGACGCGGGCGTCTCTTGACGATCTGATTGAAAAATCGACAGCTATCGTTCGCGGCCGCGTGGTGAGCGCGACCCCGGCGGTCCGCGGATCGTCGATTTACACAGCGGTTCGGGTGCAGGTTATCGAGCGCTGGAAGGGATCGCAAGAGGGACAGGTGGAGGTAGTCGTTCCGGGAGGCACGGTGGGCGGCATGCGGGAGACGGTGACGGGCGCGCCGGAGCTCACGGCCGGCGCCGAGTACGTGCTGTTCCTCTGGACCGGCCCCAGGAATCGCGTCACGCAATTGTTGGGACTGTCGCAAGGTGTCTTGGATCTGATCACCAACGCAAAGGGCGAGACGCTGGTGGTGCGGTCGCCGGTCGATGCGACGCTGGTCGATCCGTCGAGCGGCAAACAGGTCCGGCAGGAGCCGGTGCAAATGCGGTTGAGCGACTTCTCGACTCGCGTCGCCAGGACCTTGGCGGGAGGCGCGAACCGCTAGGCCATGTTCGGGACACGGGCTATCTTGAGGACCACAGTGGCTGTTTTGTCGAGCCTTGCGCCGGCCAGCGCCTATTACCACTACACGCGCTACACCTCGCGAACCGCTCCGTTTACTT
>JBOGMR010000685.1:0-2399 GCA_050746825.1 Bryobacteraceae bacterium
GACCGGCGCGGTGCAATCTCTCGGCGGCGCTCACACCCCTTCTTCAGTTGCGGCGGCGCAGGCCAGATCTCAGGACGCGGATCTACTGTTCGAGGGCAATCAGTACCCGTCCTGCAACCCGAGAGCATAGCCTGCAGGAGGCAGTCATTGCGACGAGAGACAGGAACTATATTCAGCTAGTCTTGAGTTGGTTGGCCAATTCGGGGCCGTTTTGGGATGATGAACGCTACACGAATCCGGATGACCTGTTCCATTTTGAGGGCGATGACATAACCGACCAAGGGCTGGGAGAGGCAGCCAGACGAAAGCTCCTGTTTGTCCAAGCGAACGTGTTCAGCTTGTTGGATGGGTCGCAACGATTTGCTCGGACGCCCTTGGCGGTTCAGCATGGGCTCATCGAGCAGCCGATCAGTACCGTGCTCATAGACAATTTTTGGACGATTGTCGGGATTGAGACGGTTGCTGCCGAACTAAGGCCTTCAAGTTGGGCACAGATGATCGACGTCGCGAAGGGGAGACTTCCTCGATTGATTTTCAGCAGCGAGATTCTTAGTCGACTGCAATCGTCGCCGTTTCACGCTGGGGTAAGCGATCGGGTACTCGAGCTACTTGGAGTGCTTGGCAGTATTGTGGCGGAGACGAGAGACGATTTGTCTTTGACAGATCGTGGCATCGCTATTCTTCAACAGCACTTTGTGGGGGAGAAGGCATGGTTTACGGACGAGTCAGATGGCAACAAACGACGCTTTCGAGATGAGTTAACGTTTCCGGATCCATCTGTGGCAGGTCGATACCTGGTTTGCTCGTGGCATGGCAAGGTGAAAATCGGACAATTTCGAATTCATTTCGAGTGGCCGCGCCCGACTGGACAGAGAGAGATCAAGATCACCTACATCGGACCGAAGATCACGAAACATTAACGCTGTCGGGCCTTCACAGATTTACGCAATCTGGGGCCGTCACCTCCTTTTTTCGGCACAGTTTTCCCCAACTTAAGTGCACAGCAGCCCCTATTCCTCCAGGCGCGCGGCGGCCAGCCCTTTCACCGGAACTTTGTGCGCCTTCGCGTATGTTTGGATGACGCCGTAGAGGTCCTTCAGCCATTGCTTGAGGCCGATGCTTTGCTCCGGCGCATACATGAAGCCGAGGCCGGGCGTGCGGTCGGCCCAGTGATCCTTGGTGTCGTCGAGCACGTGTACGAACTGGCGGGCGCCGACCGATTGTCCCTTCGGAAAGCGGCTTTTTTCGAAGACCGCAGTCAACTGGCGGAACGTTTCGGCGCCCTCCGACTCGATGCGGCTGACGCGATTGTGCGCGTTCACGAGTTGCCCGGCCGCTTGCTCATGCCTCTGCTGCCCTGCCGATTCGGCGGCCTGCGCGAAGGAGCGCTCCGCGGCCGCCAGGGCGGTCAGCAGCCGAAAGTGATGGCCGGCGAACCGCGCCAGTGACAGGAACACTTCGAGGTTGTAGTGGTTCCGCTCGACCGCGCCGAGCTGAACTTGCAGCTGGTGAATGAGGCGATCGTTCTGCGGAGTGAGGGCACGCGCTTCGGCGAGGAAGCGCTCGTACTTTTTCGCGAACGCCGGTTCCACCTTGAGGCCGGCCGGTGCGGGCAGAGGCGGCGCTGTGAGAGTCAAATCGTAGCGCGCCGTACCGCGGCCCTTGCCGTAGGAATTGCCGTAGCCGGGCTTGCGCACGCGCGAGACCACGCGGTCCCAGAGCCGCTGCCAGGCGCGCGATTGCGTTTGCATCAGGCTGTAAATCTCGAGCATGCCTTCGGACCGCGCCCCGTAGTAAAGCCGCATGAACTCGGCGGCGTGTTGCTCGGCCGAGGGAGTCCCGGGCGTCCAGCCGTATTGCGCCACGGCGGACCAGCCCAGCCAGAACGTCTCGTTGTGAAGGCCGGAGTCGTCCCACGCCGCTCCGAACACACCGATCGGATTCACTTGCCACACGCGCCCGTAGGTGATGTCCTGAAGCGCGCTGCGCACGCGGCCCTGCGGCGACCCGCGCTCAAATTCGCCAGTTGGGGCGTCGGACAGATCCGGCAGATGATCGGGGAACAGATACTCTGCGCCCTGCGTCGAGAAGTAGACGAGCTGGCGCATGCCTTTCGCTTTTTCGTGAGGCGCGTACTCGCTCTCGCCCATCACACCGTCGATGATGTCGGCCGGGAGCAGCTTGATATGCTCGGCGAGCACAGGGTACTCGACCCACGCGAGCATTCGCCGGCCGCGGCTCGCCACATGATCGCGCGCCCGCTGCGCAAACTCGATCCACTTGAGGCTGCGGTTCTGAACGTTGTCCGGCTGCGTGCACTTGGCGCAGAGGCCGGCGTAGTAGACCTCGTCGGTGGACGCGAACAGGTAATCGACGCCTTTGGTCGCCGCGATCACGTC
>JBOGMR010000686.1:0-2919 GCA_050746825.1 Bryobacteraceae bacterium
ACGCAATGCCCGTGCGCGTCCGTCCAGTCCTTTCCGGTTGCGCGACCACAGGCGCTGCCGTGGCGATAAGAAGAACCGGGACCGCCAGGCGACGCGTCAAAAGCATGCGCGCACTCTACCCCATTTCTGGTGGCGTGCCGAGAACCGTAACGCCAAGTAGTGGCTCAGTTTGAGTTTTTTGGCGCCGGAAAAACTGATCCCCCCGTCACCGTTGTCGCCCATTCTCTGGACAACTGAATCGCTGCGTCGGCGTCAGAGGCCGAAAGCCCGCGCTCCGCAAGGTACGCTCTAAGCTGAGACTCAGACATCTCAGCCCACGCTCCAAAATCGGCCGGATCGGCCGTTGCCTGGAATTCTACAAGGAAATACTCGCCTCGCGGACTCATGATGTCGAGGATTCCGAAACCGTGCGCGTCACGCCAAGAGGCCAACGATTTCGTCAATATTCCAGACATGATCGGATACTCCTGCTTCCATTGCCGGCGTTACCCTGAGCACCTGATGAATGCAAGCAAAGCTGTAATACATCAAGTAGATTGCCACCATCGTGGCGTGGTTCTCCAGCTTTTCTGAAAACGCATTGGTCAGACCGGTGAACCGTCGAATCGCATGCGCCAGGGGAGGTTGTCCGCCTACCGTGAATCCTGCCGGTCGAGAGAATCACAAGAGCCCACACTGACGCGCGAAGCGTGCGAGTAACGCGCGGTGGCGCGGATGCGGACGTCGCCGACCATGACGAGCGTGGATCAGAATTTGCCGGGACTTGCCGCTTTGTCGTTCCCATACCTTCAATGGCACCCGTTTCAACGCCGCGACCACCGTTGGCCACGGATCATGTCGCGGGTCCGTGTACTCGGTGTAGACGCTTTCGGCGGCATGCAGCAACCCTGACTCTACGTCTTCCAAGTGATTCGATTCCTTGCCAATGTAGGTCAACGCACTGAGCGCGATGTGTCGCGGCTGCAGCAGTCCTACCGTTCGTTTCCCGCAGGGCTCGCCGTGCATGTCCGCGCGCTTTGACTCTGGATGGTGCTCGTATCCCTGCAGCACGTCCCCGTACGTTTTGACTCTGGCCGACGTGCGAGTGCCGTGGTGGCCATCCGTGGTGATGCGATAGTGCCCGCCGCCACTCGTTGATGCGTACGTGCTGAACTGGATCACGAGCCAGCCGCTGGGGATGTCCCAGCAGCTGTTGAAATTTGAGAGCGGCGGCTCCTTACTGCTCGTGTAAAACGAGTGGTGACTAAGCCCGAGGCCAAGGCCTCACAGCGAAGGAGCCGCCATGAAGACGAAGTCTCGCATAGCCCCACACGTTCCCCAAGCCGAATCCCCGCTGCGTCATCTGCCGCTCGTCGATCTCCTCGTCGACACGAAGACCGAGCTGTTGGAATTAGCCTTGCGATCAGGCCTGAAGGTGTTTACCACCATGCTCGAGGAGGATCGCACCGCCATCTGCGGGCGGCGGTATACCCACGAGCCCGAGCGGCCAGCGAGCCGGGCGGGCACGACGCGGAGCGAGGTCGTACTGGGTGGCCGGAAGGTCGCGATCCAGCGTCCGCGCGTGCGGACGGCGGCGGGCGAGGTCGCATTGCCTACATTCGAGGTGATGGCCGCCACCGATCCGCTCGATCGGCGTGTCGTCGAGCAGATGCTGGTGGGCGTGGCCACACGCCAATACGCTCGCAGCTTGGAGCCACTCGGCCCAGAGATGGAAAGCCGGGGCACCAGCAAGAGCGCCGTCAGCCGTCGCTTCGTGGCCCGCACGACCGCGCAGCTCGCGGCCTGGCAGAGTGCGCCGCTCGACGGCCTCGACCTCGTCGCGCTGCTGGTCGACGGCGTGCACCTCGGCGATCACTGCCTCATTGTGGCGCTGGGCATCGCGGCCGACGGCCAGAAACACGCGCTCGGGCTCTGGGATGGGTCGACCGAGAACGCGACCGTGTGCCAGGGCCTGCTGGCGAATCTCCAGAGTCGCGGGCTGCGCACCGACCGCAGCCTGCTCGTGATCCTCGACGGCTCGAAGGCGCTGCGCAAAGCGGTCCGCGCGACGTTCGGCGAGGCCGCGCTGGTCCAGCGGTGCCAAGTGCACAAGATGCGCAACATCCTCGAGTATCTCAATGACCGCCAGCGGCCGTGGGCGCAGGCGATCCTGCGCCGCGCCTACCAGAGCGCCGATGTGAAGACCGCTCAACGGCTCTTGCTCGATCTCGCGCGACGCCTGGAGACCGAGCATCCCAGCACCGCCGAAAGCGTCCGCGAAGGACTCGACGAGACGCTGACCGTGCTCACCCTCAACCTCTCGGCACGGCTCCGTCGCTCGCTCGCCACGACCAATGCCGCGGAGAGCTTGCTCAGTCGCACACGTCACGTGAAGCGCAACGTCAAGCGGTGGCGCAGTGGGCAAATGATGCTGCGGTGGGTCGCCGCCGGCGTCCTCGAAGCCGTGAAAGGCTTCCGGCGTGTGAAGGGATATGCTGACATGCCGATGCTGGTCGCGGCGCTTCGTGCGCGTGATCGCCAGCTCGGCCTCGGCGTCGCTCAGGAGGAGCGACTGATCGCGTAGTCGTCAATCGAGCCGCCGCTGAATTTCAACAGCCCGAGGGACATCCCCCTTCACCGGCATCGTCCGACGCTTCGTCTTTCTTCTCCCCGCCGTTCCCCTTGGCATCCTTCGCAGGTGGCCGATAGTTCGGATACCACTCCTTGAGCGCCCAATCCCCTTGCATGTTGATGATGTCGCCAACCTGCCGCTCGCGTCGCCGGAGGATGCTGTAGACGGTGTTGTACTTCGCACGCGGTAGACCGCCCTTTTCCAGGGCATCCATAACCGCCTGTGTGGATTGCTTCTGACGCGCGGACTCCAGGTGCTTTTTCGTCGCGTCTGGAATACTCATCGTGAGGAAATCGCCAGGGCTAGGC
>JBOGMR010000687.1:0-8158 GCA_050746825.1 Bryobacteraceae bacterium
AGAGAGAACTGGTAGCGCTTGTAGTCCGGCGCGCTGTCGTCATCGAATTTCTGCAGAATGGCGAGCATTTCTTTCTCGGCGTTGGCCACGGCGCCGATGCCCTCGTCGAGCGGAAGCTTGCGCTTGAGCGCGTCGCCGGAGACGGTGTCGATCGCTTCGATAATCTTGGTGTAGTGATCGAGCGTGTCGTGAATCATCGACGAGCGCCCGGCATTGTATTTCGCAAAGAGCTGCTGGAGAAGGTCGACGCGCTGCCGGGCGAAGTGAATGTACAGCTTGAGGCGTTCGTTGGGCTCCTGGGCAAGGCGAATCTGGTCAACCTCATGGGCGGTGAGGAAATCGCGCTGCGCCGCCAAAGGCGCAGCCAGGACCAGAAACAAGGCTAGCTGTTTCATTTCTTTTTACTCATCACATCGTGCAGGAATCCATCGTGGGCCCGCTGAATTTTTTCTTTGACGGGCTGCACCAGCGCCCGGTCGGCGAAATCCATTTCGTGATCGAGGGCGGAAAGCCTCTTGAGAATCTCGCGGGTGCGGACCTCGGCGTTCTTGAAATATTTCGGGTTCTTGCGCGGGTTCTTGCCCGAATCTTTGAGGGAAGTCTGGGCGATCTCGACGCCCTTGGCGACTTCCGCCAACTCGGCCTCCGTGGTTTTGAGATCGCTCTGCCGATAGGCATGACGGGCCTTTTCGAGCGAGTTTTCGCCGGCCTCGAGCGCGGCCTTCGAGCGCCGCTCCAGATTCGACTCGGCCATCACGCGCGTCCAGTCCGCTGCCGCGGCCGTCGCACAGAGCAGGATGCTCACCAAGGCCCTCAATGCTTACTGAGCTCCTTTCGGATAATTCGGACGCGTTGCCGCGCCTGGAATTCTTCCGTTGGAAACTTGCCTTCGGAACGCGCCAGGAACCGCTCGTATTCGTCCAGTGCGGGCTTGTACTGTTTTGTCTTGTCGAGAATGATGGCACGGAAAAACAAATGGCCCGGCAACTCTCCGCCGAGCGCGCGCACGCGATCGAGCGCCGCGAGCGCCTGCGGGTACTGCTCGAGCAGCGTCAGCAGGCCGCCCAACTCGCTCCAGGCTTCCTTCGAATCGGGCTTCAGCTTGGCGGCGGCGAAGAATTGGGCTGCCGCCGGCGGATACTGCTTTTCGTCGCGCAGCACCGAGCCGTAGATCATGCGGAGATCGAAACTCGATGGCTCCTGGGCCACCGCCTTTTCGAGTAACGGCAAGGCTTTCGCGGCCTGCTTGTTGGTGCGATACGCGTGAGCCAGCGCTAATCGGTTCGCCGCGGAAGGATCGCGCTCAACGGTGGCTTCCAAACTCGCGATCGCCTCCGGGTATCGCTTGGCATCGAGGAGCAGCTTACCGAGCCGTTCGCGTGCTGCGACATGATCTGGAAACTGCGAGTAAATCGCGATAGCGTCGCCCGGTTGGCCGGCAGCTTCGAACAGCGATGCCAGTTCGAGCAGCGCGTCGCGAAAGCCGCCGTCGAGCTCGGCAGCCTTGCGGAAGTGCGGAGCGGCGCCGGAAAGCCGGTTCTGTTTCGCGAGGACGCGGCCCAGGCCGAGCGCGGCAGGCGCAGATTTCGGGTCGAGTTCCACCGCCGCGCGATAGTGAGCTTCCGCCTTCGCGAAGTCGCCCGCCTTCCACTGGGCCTCGCCGGCATAGAAACGCGCGCGATAAGCGGTGGGCTTTTTCGCCGCCGCGCCCTCCAGCCACGTTGCGGCTTCGGACGCTTGCTGCAGGCCGAGCAGCACGATGCCGAGATTCAGCTCCGCTTCGTAAAGACCGGGCTTCAGCTCCAGCGTCTTGCGGTACCCGGCCGCGGCTTCCGTCCCTTTGTGCATGAGACTATAGGCGAGGGCGAGGTGAAAGTGCGCCGCGTAATCGGCGGGGTCAGCGGCAACGGCTTTGCCAAACAGTTCGGCGGCTTGTGTGTAGTTATTCGCTTCGAGCGCCTTGAGCCCTTCGGCTTGATAGTCTTCGGCTGCGCAAAGAAGTGCGAGAGTGAACAGAGCCGCGCGCAGCATGGAGGCTATGACACTATTCTAGCGCTGCCCTGCCGGTTGCTATAATCGACTCCCGATGGCCCAGCTTTTCGCAGGCACCTCGGGCTTCGCCTATGCCAACTGGAAGCCTGCGTTCTACCCGGCGAAGCTCCCGGCGAAAAGCTTTTTGCAGCACTACGCGACGCGGCTCAACGCGGTCGAGATCAACTATACGTTCCGGCGGATGCCGTCTCGCTCGACCCTGGAGGGATGGGTCGGCCAGACCGAGCCGGGCTTTGTGTTCGCGCTCAAAGCGCATCAGCGAATCACGCACATCATGAGGCTCAGGAACGCGGCCGAAGCCACCACGGCGTTTCTGAGCGCCATCGATCCGCTGCGAGTGACCAGACGCATCGGGCCGATTCTGTTTCAGCTCCCGCCGAACCTGAAATCAGATATCGCGCTGCTTTCGGACTTTCTCGCAATCCTGCCGGACGACCTGCACTTTACGTTCGAATTCCGGAATCCGTCTTGGCTGGTGGACACCACCTACGAGTTGCTGGCCGGCCGCAATATCGCGCTGTGCCTCGCGGAGTCAGACAAGCTCGAAGTGCCGAAAGTGATTACGGCGGACTTCGTGTACTGCCGCTTACGGAAGGCGGATTACCCGGAGGAGGCGCGACGCCAGATTCGCGCGCAGGCCGATGAGCTGCTCGCGCAGAACAGAGACGTGTTCGTGTTCTTCAAGCACGAGGACACGCCGGACGGCGCACTGTATGCCGAGGAGCTGCTGCGCCGATAAGCGTTCCGGAGCAGTTCGGACGCTGCCCGGCCGAGGCCTACTCGGGCGAGTCGAAGGACAATCGAGTCTGAGCCAGCTCGTTTCCGAAGTCCGCGCCGGATGACTACGCTAAACTGAAGGAATGCCCGAACCCTCCCGGGCCGCCGACGATGTCACCCGCTTGCTAGCGAATTGGAGTTCGGGTGACGCGGGCGCGCTCGACCATCTGATGCCGATGGTGTACCAGGAGCTGCACCGGCTCGCCAGCAGTTACCTGCGACGCGAGCGCGGCGGCCACACCCTTCAGAGCACAGCGTTGGTGCACGAGGCCTTCCTGCGCATGGTGGATCAGAACCAGCTGGGGCAGAGCAAGGTGCAATGGCAGAATCGCGCGCATTTTTTCGGCATCGCCGCGCGACTGATCCGGCAGATTCTGGTGGATCACGCACGGGGCCGGCAGGCGGCCAAGCGCGGGTCTGATCCATGCGTGCTGTCGCTCGACGAAGCCCTGGGAGTGCCAGAGAAACAGAATGTCGATCTGCTCGCCCTCGACGAGCTGCTCGGAACGCTCGAACAGGTCGACGTGCAGCAGAGCCGCATCGTCGAAATGCGCTTTTTCGGCGGGCTCTCGATCGAAGAGACGGCGGAGGTGCTTCACATCTCGCCCGCCACGGTCAAGCGCGATTGGGTCATGGCGAAGGCGTGGCTTTACCAACGCCTGACGGGAGGCAGCGCGGGGTGACGCCGGAGCGGTGGGGTGCGATCAAGCAGGTGTTCCAGGCGACGCTCGACGTCGAGCCCGAGCTCCGCGGCGAATACCTGGCGAAGGCCTGCGGGGGCGACACGTCTTTGAAGCGCGAGGTCGAGGCGCTCATTGTGGCAAGCGGCGAAGCGGGTGAATTCATCGAAGCGCCTGCCGTCGACGCCAGCCTTCGGAACATGGTGGAAGAGCCCGCGCACCAGCGCATCGGCCCTTACGAGCTGATGGAGGTGGTCGGCGAGGGAGGCATGGGCTCGGTCTACCGGGCTGTTCGCGATGACGGCGAATTCCGCATGCAAGTGGCGGTGAAGCTCATTAAGCGCGGGATGGACACGGACCTCCTGGTGCGACGCTTCCGCGCCGAGCGTCAGATTCTTGCGCATCTGCATCATCCGAACATCGCCAGGCTCCTCGATGGCGGCGTGACTGATGACGGCCGCCCCTACTTCGTGATGGAGTTTATCGAGGGCACGCCGATTCATGTCTACGTGAACGAGCGTGAGCTGCACACCTTCGACCGGCTGCGGCTGTTTCTTCGTGTTTGTTCCGCGGTGCACTACGCGCATCAGAACCTGATCGTGCATCGCGATATCAAAGCGAGCAACATTCTAGTCACGGAAGACTCGGCGCCGAAGCTGCTCGACTTCGGCATCGCCAAACTGCTCGATCGCACCGCGCCCGGCGCCATGACGGAGCCCACCGTCGCGGCCGCTCAGATGTTGACGCCGGATTATGCCAGCCCGGAGCAGATTCGCGGCCACGCGATCACAACGGTCTCCGATGTGTATTCGCTCGGGGTGCTGCTCTACGAGATTCTGACCGGTCGCCGTCCGTTCCAGCTTTCCGGAATTCCGGCCTTCGAGATGATGCGAATGCTGGAGACTACCGTTCCGGCGAGGCCGAGCGCCATCGTGCGCGATCGTAAGCTACAGGACCTCGACAACGTCGTCTTCAAGGCCATGCACCTCGATCCCGAGCGCCGTTACGCTTCGGCCGAGCAGCTTGCCGACGACATTCGTCTTTATCTTGCCCGGCGCCCGGTAAGCGCGCGGCGCGACACCATCGGATACCGCTTCTCGAAATTTGTCAACCGGCATAGAACCGCGGTCTTCGCCGGCGGCTTCGCGGGGCTTGCTCTCATTGCCGGAGGAGGATCCACGGTGTGGCAGGCTGCGGTGGCTTCGGCCGAGCGTGACAGCGCTCGCAAGCGCTACCACGACGTGCGCGAGCTGGCTAATTCGTTTTTGTTCGACATCGACAACGCGCTGATTTCGCTGCCGGGTTCGATGCGCGTCCGTGAACTGGTTGTGAAACGTGTGCTCCAGCAGCTCGACACGCTCGCCAAGGATACGGAGAGTACCGAAGCCAAGCGCGACGGGTTGTTGCAGCGCGAACTGGCCGCCGCGTATGAGCGGATGGGCGACGTCCAGGGTCGACCGACAGCATCGAACCTGGGGGACTCGGCCGGCGCGCTGGCCAGCTATCGTAAAGCCTTGGCGATTCTGAATGCAATCGAGCAGGGGGGCAGCCGCGACGTCGAGCTCGACCGCGCTCGCGCGGGCGCGTTGATCAAAATCAGCGACGTGCTCGCGGTGACGGGCGATCACAAGGCCGCTCTCGAATACGACCAGCGGGCGCTTGAGCTGCGGAAGGCGCTGCTCGCCGCCGACCCTCACAACAAACAGGCGCGGCAGGATGTCGCGAATGCCTACCATGAAATCGCCGGGAGCCTCAGCCTGTTGGGCGACTGGAAAGGGGTTCTCGAATACAGGCGTCTGGCCTACGCGATTCTCGGCGAGTTGTACAGCGCGGACGCCAACAATGGCGGAACGCGCCGCGCCTACGCGCTGGCGGCGAAGCGCCTGGGACGCATCCTGGTCAAGATCGGCGACGTTCCGACGGCGCTCGGATACTACGACAAAGCGCTGGCGCTCGAACAGCTCGAACTCAAACAGAACCCGACGGACGCACCGGCGCGTTTGTCGTTGTCATTTACTTTGATGGATATCGGCGCCGCGCACTATGAGACCACCAACTACCGTGCGGCGCTCGAGAATTATGGCAAGGCCGAGGCCATTCGGAGAGTGCTGTCCGAAGCCGATCCGAAAGATGCGCGCACCGCCAGTGCGTTTTCGACTTCGCACCTCCGTATCGGCCAGACCCTGTTGAAGACCGGAGCCACCTCTGAGGCCATCGCGGCCTTTCGAAGCGCACTTACCATCCGCGTAGGACTGGCCACCATCGACCCAGCCAATGCCGGCGCCCGCGGCGAAGTAGGTGAAGCCTACGCCAGCCTCGGCGACGCTCACATCGCCGTCCGCAATTGCAAGGAAGCCACTGGCTGGTATCAGCGCGCGCTGCAGATTTTCAGCGACCTGCGTGACAAGAGCAAGCTGCCCGCTGCATTCGCCGGCGAGCCGGATCGCATGAGGCAACAGATTGCGGCCTGTGCCCCGAAGTGAACAATATCGATTTCAGATCGCGATCGACCGCACCGGCCGCGAGAGTCCCGGCAGCGGTTAGGCTACGGCAGTGGTCCCCGGCTCGTGCGACGCGTGGATCTCCTGCAGATTCCAGACGCGGACGCCAAGCTCACGGCGCGCGGCGACCGCTTCGACGGCGGCTTTGGCGCCGCTGAGCGTGGTGATGCAGGGGACGCGATAGGCGATCGCGGCGCCGCGGATGGCTTTCTCATCGCTGAACGAATTGATCCCCGTGGTGGTGTAGATGATGAGCTGCACCGAGCCGGCTTTCAGCAGATCCACCGCGTTGGGGCGGCCCTCGTTGAACTTAAAAACGGTCTTGCACTTCAAGCCGGCGGCCGTAAGCGCGGCGGCGGTGCCGCGCGTCGCGACGAGCGTGAAGCCGAGTGCGGCGAACCGGCGCGCGACCGCGACCACTTCCGGCTTGTGACGCTCGTTGACGCTGAGGAAGACGCAGCCTTTGCCGGGCAGCGGCGTGCCGGCGCTCAACTGCGCTTTGTGGAAGGCCTCGCCGAAGCTCTCGCCAACGCCCATCACTTCGCCGGTCGAGCGCATTTCGGGGCCGAGCGCGGGATCGACGCCGGGGAACTTGTTGAACGGGAACACAGGCGATTTGACGAAGCTCTGCGGAACCGGCAGCACGCCGGAGACGCGCCCACCGGTGAGATGGCGGAAGTCGCGGAGCTTCTTGCCGACCATCAGGCCGACGGCGATTTTGGGGAGCGGCACGCCGGTCGCTTTGCTCACGTACGGCACGGTGCGTGACGCGCGCGGGTTCACTTCGAGCACGTAAACCTTGCCGCCTTTGATCGCATACTGCACGTTCATCAGGCCGACGACGTTCAGCGCCAGCGCGAGCCGGACGGTGTAGTCCTGAATGGTCTCGATGGCCTCGGCCGGGATGGACATGTGCGGCAGCACGCACGAGCTGTCGCCCGAATGAACGCCGGCCTCTTCGATGTGCTCCATGATGCCGGCGATGAGAACGTCCTCGCGATCGGACAGCGCGTCTACGTCCACTTCGGTCGCGTCTTCGAGGAACCGGTCGATCAGCACCGGCCGCTCCTGCGAGAAGACGACCGCTTCGCGCATGTACCTGCGCACGGTTTCCTCGTCGTAGGCGATCACCATCGCGCGCCCGCCCAGCACGTAGCTGGGACGCACCAGCACCGGATAACCGAGACGCCGCGCGACGGTGCAGGCTTCTTCCTCGCTGGTCGCGCTCCCGTTGGGCGGCGCCGGGATGCCGAGGTCGTCGAGCAATTGCCCGAATCGTTTGCGGTCTTCGGCCAGGTCGATCGATTCCGGATCGGTGCCGATGATGGGCTGGCCCTGCCGCTTGAGGGGCAGCGAGAGCGTCAACGGCGTTTGCCCGCCGAACTGCACGATCACGCCGTCAGGCTTCTCCGTTTCGCAGATATTGAGGACGTGCTCAAGCGTGAGCGGTTCGAAATACAGGCGGTCGCTGGTGTCGTAATCGGTCGAGACGGTCTCGGGGTTGCAGTTGACCATGATCGACTCGTAACCGAACTCCTGGAGAGCGAACGAGGCATGGCAGCAGCAATAGTCGAACTCAATTCCCTGCCCGATGCGATTCGGTCCGCTGCCGAGGATCACGACTTTGGGCCGGCTGGTGGGCTCGGCTTCGCACTCGCGCTCGTAGCTCGAATACAGGTAAGGTGTGAAGCTTTCGAACTCGGCCGAGCAGGTATCCACACGATTGAAGACGGCGCGTACGCCCATTTCCGTCCGGGCGTCGCGCACGATGATCTCGCTGGTGTTCCAGTCGCGCGCGAGCTGCGCGTCGGAGATGCCGAAGCGTTTGGCCTCGAGCATCGCGGAGCGCGTGATCGTATCGAGCGAGCCCGCCCGGAGCTGGGCCTCGAGCTCGACCACCTGGCGGAGCTGCTCGAGGAACCAGGGGTCGATCGAGGTCATCTCGTGGATATCGCCGGCCGAGTAGCCACTCTCCAGGGCGAAGCGGAGATAGTTGAGACGGTCAGGTGTAGGCGTGATGAGCTTCTGCGCGATGAGGCTCTTGTCGAACGATTCGGCGCCGAAGGCCTTGCCGGTTTCGAGGCTCCGGATTCCCTTCCACAGCGCCTGCTTGAAGGTGCGCCCGATGGCCATCACTTCGCCCACCGA
>JBOGMR010000688.1:0-11051 GCA_050746825.1 Bryobacteraceae bacterium
CCCGCGCGAGCTGAGAAGCCTTCGCGACAGTTCACAATGCCGGCCGGGGTAATAGTCCCAGACGAAGTGGGATCCGGGAGTTGCCGGGTACATCGCGCTGAGTCGGATCACGGTTGAACTTATCACCTTCCCCTCATCCACAGATTTCTCTTGACATCACGCCTCATTTTCTCTATCTTGTAGAAAGATGGCGAAGGGCGAATATCTCGGCGACTTCGAACACATCGTGTTGCTCGCGATACTCCGCCTCGGCGACCGCGCTTACGGAATGCTGGTCCGCCGGCAGATCGAAGAGCGCACCGGACGCGACGTCGCCATCGGCGCCGTCTACGCCACCCTGGAACGCCTGGAACAGAAGGGCTACATCTCGTCGACGCTTGCCGATCCGACACCCGAGCGCGGCGGGCGCGCCAAGCGTTTCTTCCGCATCGAGGCGGACGGCCTGGCCGCCTTACGCGCGAGCGAAGAGGCGCTGGATCGGATGCGTGCGGGATTGAAACATCGTTGGAGCACATCATGAAACAACACGAGCCTCCCCGGCCCGCCCAGCAACTGCTGGCGCTTGTTGCCGGCCGCGAGAACGAATCGATTCCCGGAGACTTGACGGAAGAGTTCCACGCCCGAGCTGCGGCGGGACCGGGCCGCGCGTCTCTGTGGTATTGGCGGCAGGTGCTGCGTTCCGCCAGACCGATCGCGTGGTCGCGCATGTCGAACAATCCATGGTCGCGGGGGACCTTCGCCGTGCTCGCGGGCTACATCCTGACGATGGCGCTGGTCACGATCACCGACCTGGCCGCCGGCGTCTTTCTGCCGCATGTCTTCACGCTCGACAATCAGCAGGCGCTCATCTTGTACTGCTGGCTCAGCCTGGTCGAAGGATTCGGCTTTATTATCCTCGGCGGATACGTGACCGCGCGCATTGCACGGCGCGCCAGTGCCGCTGCGATTCTGGCGTCGTTCACACTGCTGATGAGTGTAATTTACCTGCTTGCGAGCAAGGGAAACGGCAAGGAGCCGCTCTGGTATCTGATCGGCCTGTCCGTCGCATTACCGCCAGGCGCGCTACTCGGAGGCTATCTGCGGTTCCGCGAAACACGCCCGCCGCATCAGCCGCCTCACGCCTTGAGCAGTTCGGTGTGACGGCGAATCTTGCGGATCGCCTCGGCGATCTGGTCCATGTCCTCGCGCTGACCCAGCAGCATGGTCTGGCCGAACCACACAGCTTCGCGGCAGACGCGCTCGTTGGCCGGACAGCGATTCCGATCGGCGTAGTCCGCCAGAACCTTGGACGCGTAGATTTGCTTGTAAGCGCGCGAGTCGAGGGTCTTCTTGATGAACGGCTCCTGATTCAGCGGTGTATAGCCGCCTGAGCAACGCACTCCCTCCGCGGCCATCGCTTTGAGAAAGCGCGCACGCGCCAGGCCGCCGAATTTCGCCGAGTCGTAGCGCATCATGTAGATGTGATAGGCATTGCGCGTGCATCCTTCGTACATGCGTGCCGGCTCGATTCCCTGAATCTCGCGGAGCTGCCGGTCGAGATAAGCGGCGTTGGTTTCGCGCACCCGCGACTGTTCCTCCAGCCGCGTCAACTGCTCAGAAAGCAGCGTCGCCTGAAATTCCGTCATCCGCAGATTACATCCGTTTCGCGCGTAAGCGAAACCCGACCCCGGAGTTGCGCGCCCGTTATTCGTGAAGCTCCCGCAAGCCTGATACAGCTCCTCGCTGTTGGTCAGGATCGCTCCGCCCTCGCCCGCGTTCAGATTCTTCGATGCCTGGAAGCTGAAGCAGCCCAGGTCGCCGAGCGTCGACAACTTCTTTTTGCGCCACTCGCCAAGATGCGCCTGGCAGGCGTCTTCGATCACGGGGATCTTGTGCTTCCTCCCTATCGCAAGAATTCGGTCCATGTCCGCGGCCGATCCGCCGATGTGGACCGGCATGATGCAGCGCGTGCGGCTTGTGATCGCCGCCTCGATGCGCGCCGGATCGATCTGGAATGTCTCGGGATCCGAATCCGCGAACACCGGCAGCGCGTGCGTGAGGAGCACGGCGTTGACCGTTGCGACAAAAGTATATGGCGGAACGATGACTTCGTCGCCCGGTCCGGCGCCCAGCGCGCTCAGCGACGTGAACAGAGCGCTTGTACCATTGGCGACAGCCAGGCAATACTTCGCGCCCAGCGTCTTTGCCCAGGATTCTTCGAAGCGCTCGGCTTGTGTGCCGCCGAGGCGGTTCCAACGGCCAGACCTCAGCACTTCCATCCAAGCTTTTTCGTCGTTCCCGGCGATGCGCGGCCAGGAGGGAAATGCCTTGTCGCGGACAGGCGTGCCGCCAAGCAGCGCAGGCTTGTCCGACGACGCAGCCACTGCCGCTCCCGCGGCTGCCGCTCCCAGAAATGTTCGACGCCCCAGGTTGTGTGGCTTCATGCGGTGATTATAGCGCCTTGTGGGGCGGACCCTGGTCCGCGCCGGTCCCCCCGGGCCCGCAGTTTGGCGGTCGACCGCAGGCCCGAGGCCCGCCCCACTCGCTACAATTCTCTGAATGGCCAAAACCGCGTTCCTGTTCCCCGGTCAGGGCTCCCAGTTCGCAGGCATGGGCAAGTCCCTCGCTGAAGCGTATCCCTCCGCCCGCAAAGTTTTCGACGAAGCCGACGACGCGCTCGGCATGGCGATCTCCAGGCTCTGTTTCGAAGGACCCGAGGAAGACCTGAAGCTCACCGAAAACACACAGCCTGCGCTCGTGACGGTTTCAATTGCCGCACTCGCAGTGCTGCGCGAACTCGGCCATCATCCCGACTACGTCGCCGGTCACAGCCTCGGCGAGTATTCCGCACTGGTGGCCGCCGGCGGCTTGCGTTTCGCCGATGCCGTCCGCCTGGTGCGAAAGCGCGGCCAGTACATGCAGGACGCGGTGCCCGCGGGTGTCGGCGCGATGGCGGCGCTGCTCAAGATGCCCGAGGACAAGCTCGACGCCGTCCTCCACCAGGCCGCGCAGGGCGAGGTCGTTTCCGCTGCGAACCTGAATTCACCGGACCAGGTTGTCATCGCGGGAAACGCCGCCGCGGTCGCTCGCGCCGTTGCTCTTGCGAAGGCGGCTGGCGCGAAGCGAGCGGTGATTCTTCCCGTGAGCGCGCCGTTCCACTGCGCTCTGATGAGGCCTGCGCAGGAGCGCCTTGCGGCCGACCTCAACGCCGCGGAATTCTCCGACCTCGCCGTGCCGCTCGTCAACAACTGGCAAGGCCGCGAAGTGCGTAGCGGCGCCGCTGCGCGCGAGGGACTCTACAACCAGGTGCCGAACCCCGTCCGCTGGGCCGACTCCATCCGCTACCTTGCCGCGCAAGGCGTCGATCGCTTCATCGAGGCCGGCCCCGGAGGCGTGCTCGCCGGCTTGCTCCGCAACATCGATCCGGCGCTCCAGGGCGCGCGCTTCGGCGAGGCTGGCGACGCCGAAAAGCTCCCGCCCGCGCGTTGAATGTGAGCGGTACAAAGTGAAACAATGCCGAGAGGAGATCCCATGCGCACACGAACCATTGACGCCGAAACCTGGCGCGGAGTTATGCCCGTTCCACCGCTGGCGAGAAAATCCGACGCGAAGCGCTCGCTCGACTTCGCCGAAAGCGAGAAGGTCGTGCGCCACATCGCCGAGGGCGGAATTACGCGCCTGCTCTACGGTGGCAACGCGTTCCTCTATCACCTCACGCTTTCCGAATACGCAGCGCTCCTCGAATGGCTGAGCGGTCTCGATGACCGCCTGCTGGCGATTCCAAGCGCGGGTCCCTCCTACGGCCGCGCGATGGACCAGGCGCCCCTGCTCAAGCAGCACCGCTTCCCCTGCGTGATGTTGCTGCCCTGCGGCGATCCGCGAGACGCCGCCGGCCTCGAGCAGGGTTACCGCGAATTCGCAGACGCCGCCGGGACGCCGCTCATCGTTTATCTGAAAGAGGAATCGAATCTCGGCGCCGATAAAGAAGCCGGCCTCGACGCGGCCGCCCGTCTTGTCGCGGACGGCGTCTGCGCCGGCATCAAGTACGCCGTCGTGCGGCAGGATCCGGCGCGCGACGCATACCTCGATGCGTTGCTCGCGCGCGTCGATCGCAGCAAAGTGATCAGCGGTATCGGTGAGCGCCCCGCCATCGCGCACATGCGCGACTTCCGGCTGTCCGGCTTTACCACCGGCTCAGGCTGCGTCGCACCGCGACTCTCGCAGACTCTATTTGAACTTTGTTCAGCAGCGCGTTGGGACGAAGCGGCCAAAGTGCGCAGCGAGTTCATCCCGCTCGAAGATCTCCGCGATGCCTGGGGCCCGGCGCGCGTGCTGCATCGCGCCGTGGAGCTCGCCGGAATCGCCGCGCTCGGTCCGATCGCGCCGTACGTCTCCGGACTCACCGCCGCACAGAGCGAAAAGCTGGCCCCCGTTGCGCAGGCACTCGTACCTGCCGCGCCGAGACTCGTCTCGGCGCTTGGCTAGTCACCCGATCATTCCCTGTTCAACGCCTTCACCCGAAACAGCGGCTTTTGCTTCTCCGCCGCTTCCATCTCATACTTCTGTTCCGTTTTCGCTGGATCGTAGTCGCGCCACAGCCACATCATCTCCTCGGCCAGCTCGGCGTGCCCGCCGTTGCGGCTGTGTGACCCGTTGCCCCAACTGAAGCGGAAATCATAGTCCATCATCTTCAGCGAATTCGCCATCGCGATATTCTGCATCGGCCAGCTTCCATGATTGTTCTCGAGATCGCCGGCGCCATCCTGCAGCCACACACGAATGTTGCGCTTGGCCTCCTTGCGGATCTTGAAGGGATACAGGTTCCCGCCGTCGATCACGCCGGGCCGCCACTGAATGCTGGTGAAGCTGCCGATGCGCGAGAGCACGCGGCTGAACTGATCCGGCTGATGCCACGCGGTGTTGAAGGCACAGATGCCGCCCGACGAATCGCCCGCGAGCGCTCGGCTGTAGCCGTCCTTGCGGATGTTGTATTTCGTCGACACTTCCGCCAGAATCTCGTCGCGCAGGAAGCGCGCGTAGGTATCGCTCACCGTGTCGTATTGGATGCTGCGCATGCGCTTCTCCCCGGTTAGTCCGGGCGAGATCAGGACATGCACGATCACGGGAATTTTCTTCTCGTGCGTCAGGTTCTCGAATACGATCTGCGCGCCCGACGGCATCTCGCGCGGCGCCAGAACCTCGCCGTCCTGCCACACCATCAGCGCGGCCGGTGTCGACGGGTTGTACTGCGCCGGCGCCCAGACCCAGTAGTCGCTCTTCATGTCCGGGTAAATCTTGCTGGTGTGCCCCATCTTTTCCGAGAGCCTGCCCTGCGGCACGCCGGACTTCGGATAGGAATACGGACCGAATGCCGCGACGTCCATGCGGCCGCCGAATCGCTCGCCGCCGCGCATGTAGTGGAAGTTGTGCGTGGCGCCTGTCTTCACCGACGCCTGCTGGTACCACAGATTCGTCGCCTCGACGCGGTTCATGCGGCCCCCGGCTTGATCGTCGATCATCAGGGATGGCTCCGTCGCGGACTCGATCCCGAGATGAAATCGCCGCCCTGCGCGCTGATCGCCGTGCCCTTACGCATCTCCTCTGCGCCGAGCGCCGCCGGGAGCGCCTCGGCAAGCTTCGGCGACCGCGCGCGGACCAGCCCTGCCAGTTCTTCGAAAGACGGCTTCTGCGCTGCGGCCGTCACGCAGCAAACCAGGGTCAGAACGAATCGACAAAGCATGTGGGAGAGCCTATCGCAGGCCTTTCACTCGCCGCGACGGATCACGAAGTCAACCTCGTACATTTTGTAATCGCAGCGCTGCATGCCCGACCGCTCGTAGGTCGCCTGCGCCCGGCGGTTCGTCTGCTCTACATACAACCGCAAACCGCAGATGCCGTCGGTTTTGCGCGCCAACCGCTCGATGTGGTCATAGAGAGCGCGAAATACGCCCTGTCCCCGGAATTGCGTTCGCACGTAGACGCTCTGGATCCACCAGAACGTTCCATTGCGCCAGTCGCTCCACTCGAAGGTGATCATCATCTGCCCCGCGATCTGGCCGTCGCGCTCGGCTACCAGATAGAAGCCTTTCGCCGGGTCGGCCAGCAGGCCTTCCACCCCCGCCAGCAGCCGCGAAGCATCGAGCCGCAGATGTTCGGTTTCGAGCGCCATCGCGGCGTTGAATTCCGCGATCATCCCGGCGTCGGGGAGAGTCGCGCGTCGAATTTGCACGGCGTTTTCCATTGGTTGTATCGGCATGATAGCAAGCCTCACGAACCAGCTTGAGCAGAGCGCCCGGACCAGACTGCCCGGCCCTCTTCTCGGCGCTCAGGTCGGCTGCGTTAAGATGAACTTTGGACCGCGAGGCCCTTCGCATCCATTCTGGCGCGTCCGTCGCGAATTCGCCAACTCACCCGGGAGTCCACGAATGCGAGACCATGCCGCTGTTGCCGCCCAGAAGCAACGTATTTCCGAGATACTAGCCAGGATGCGGACGGATTTCAGCGTCCGCTTCTTTCCAGCCGGAGAGGTGGGCCGCTGGTTCAGCATTCATGACCGCGATGGCAAGGTGAGCGCATCGCCGGATTGGCTTCCGGCTTCGATGGTTGCCAGCCGGTCTGATGCAGAAGTGCGCCCTTCGCTCATTGCCGGCCTTCTGCGCAGCTCGCCAAGTGGTTTCGAAGATTTGGCGCTGGGCGAATCCGGAAGTCCTGCCGCGGAGTGAATCGTTTTCAAGCCGCCTGCTTATGCCCTGCGAAAAGCGACTGCTGTTGGAACGCGAACATGATTGCGCGGGTGAGACGTTCGACGAAGCCCGCAACGCTCTGCTACCGAGAATCGGAGCATCGCCGCAGGAGGAATACGTGCGGTTAAGCAGGGCACTCGACCGGGCATGGAATGCGCTGCTCAGGGCACGTCTTTTACTTGATCGCCATATTCGAGAACACGGCTGCACAGCGGATTGTGCCGGCTCCGCCGCCCGGATTTAGCGGCGGTCCCTCGCTCCGCTCAAGTCAGCGCAGGCCTGCCACGAATCCCGATCCGCCTCAGTGGCACGCGGAGCGTCGCGTCCCGGCGCATCACAACGCCACCAGGGGCGCACGAACCAGGAATACTCCCAGGACCACCGCAACAGCCGGAATGACCGTCCAACTGATTTTGGCCCGACAACGCCAGCGCGGAGACAAACGGCAAGCCCAGCATCGCCCATCCGCCACGCTCTCCAGGCAGCAGTAGCCGGTTCGCTCCAGTGGGTCGAGTGGCCGCCATCCAAAACGAACTGGCAACTCGCTCGCCATTGCGATTAGTCAAGATTCTTGCGCTCTTCGGCGACGCACCTGCGCGACCTGGCGCAATGCCCGCGCCAAAGGACTCCGCACGCGCTACCGCCGGTGCGGCGACCGCCTCAGCGTCAACGACGCGATGTGATCCAGCACGGCATGAAAATAGGCCATGTCGCGCTCGGCCTCCGGCAGGTCAGCGCGATACTCGGGAGCCTTATCCGGCAAGTAGCGGAATGGAAACCGCTGCGTTTGCACCCATGGCATATAGCCCCAACCCGCCGCCTTCTCGAAGAAGATATCGCAACTGGCGCGCTCGCGGCTCAGATGCTCCGGCGTACTCTCGCGGCCGTTGTCGTCTTCATTCACCAGCACCGGCCGCGGGACGTCCTCAAGGCCGGCCACGCGCTGCGATTTTTGCGCAGGCGTCCGCCCGTTGCCATGCAGCAGCACGAAATCCACGGCATCGGTGAACGACGCCGGATAATTCATTCGGCCGTCGCTCGACACACTGATCGGGAGCGCGTAATCCGCACGCTTCTTCTGAAAACGGTCGCGCACGTCCTGGATGAGCTGTAGGATGTTCTCCGGAATGTAGCGCCCCATGTCCCAACGGTCGCCACGCAGGTCCCACTCGTTGGCGACATCGATGATCACGTTCCGGAATTTGTGATCGATGAGCCAGTCGGTCGCATTGCGCGCTGCCGCCTGAATCGCTTCGGTCGAATCAAACAGCTCATCCTGCCCCTGGTAAAAATAAAGCACGTTGACGATCATGCCGCGCGTGTCCGCTGCCGCCAGAAGGCGCCCGAGTCGTTGCATCCACTCGGGCTTGAGACTGCCGTCGGGCCGGAATGCGCTCACGTGCACTCCCTTGCCGGGCCCATAGCGGTGGCCGTTTCTCCGGTCGAGCCCGTAGATCTTTCCGTCGATTCCCGCCGCGCCGCCTTGCAAGCTGACGTTGATCATCAGCACGCCGTGGCTCTTGTAGAAATCGAGCGCGGCGATGACCGCGCCGGTGTTCGCGTTCGGATCGAACGGTCTTTCGGTCAGCCATTCATCGTGATACAGCGCTTGCGCGAGGCGCAGGTTCATGAGCTTGCCCTGCGCCTGCCGCCGGTGCTCGGAGCCCGAGTACGTCTTCTGCCACGACTCGCCCGAGCCCGACCGAATGTAGAACGCCTGCTTGTCGTACCTCGGTCCAAGCAGAAAGCCAGTGGTGATCTCGGTCCCGAAAACAACGTGAGCTAGAAAGAGACACAGGATTGCGATTCGCATGGCCGGCGAAATTTCTCAGTATAACCGCTCCCTCACGGTCGCGGCTCAGTTTCGAGTGCGATGCCACGTCCCACCAGGCTGCGCGCTGCCGCCTCCAGCGACGGCGTGCAGATCACGCAATTGCCGCCGTAGATGCTGCTGCCGCCCTCGAAGTTGAAGAAACGTCCGCCGGCTTCCTCGGCCAGGAGCTTGAGCGGGGCGAAGTCCCAGGGCTTGCCCGACAACTCGATCCACACCTCGGCTTGTCCGCGCGCCACCATTACCGCGTCCAGGCAACCACCCATGCTCCGCACCGCCCAATACGGGCGCATCTTCTCCAGAAGCTCGCGCGCAAACGGGCGCTCTGCCACGCTGTTGAAGCCATTCAGGCACAAGACCGCCTGCGAGGGGTCGGAGATCGAGGAGACGCGAATCGGTGCGCCGTTCAGGAATGCGCCGCCGCCGCGCGTCGCGGTGAACATTTCCTGCATCGCAGGCAGGAACGCTACGCCCGCCACAATTTCCCCGTGCTCCTCCAAGCCGATGAGCACCGCCCAGGCGCGGTTGCCCCTCACGAAGTCCCTCGTGCCGTCGATCGGATCGATGATCCACTGACGGCCGTTCCGGGAGGCCTTATTCGCGCCTTCCTCTCCGAGGATGCCGTCTTCCGGGAACGCCGCTTCGATCATCGCCGCTATCGCTCGCTCCGACTCGCGATCGGCTACGGTGACCGGCGACAAATCGGGCTTCGACTCCGCCTGTATCCCCTGTTGCCAGTACGAGAGTGCGATCTCACCAGCCCTTTGGGCCGCCTTTACAGCCAAGTCCCGATCGTTCTGGTACAAAGGTTTTCCCCCTATGTAAGGTTAATGGCCGATTGTGACCCGTCTACGCCCCCGCTTACACTGGACTTAGCAGCGACCGGTACCGGCCGTTGACTTCGAAAGTACCTAGCCGTATGACTCGTTGCCTCGACTGTAATTCACTACTCACCAAGGACGAAAAGGTCTGTTTCGAATGCGGCACGGCAGTACCCGTGGAAAAAATGGACACTGCCGCTCTTTTTCACGGTTTCGTGACCGTCCTTTTTTACTCGTCCGTCGCAGCCATGATTTATGGACTGTTTTTTTCCGGGGGCCCGAAGTTTACACTGATGCTGCTGATCACGTGCGCCCTCCTGTTCCTGATGAGAACAACCAAGGAAGCGGCGCTCCCGAGAGTCCGCAGGCGCTGACCTGGCTCTGCGAACGCGCAACCCGCCTCCAGATCTGCAAAACCCGGTTGCTGCGGCACTAAGCATCCGTTTTTTCGTTCGCTGACTTGTCACCCATTGCCAGCGTTTCGAGCGCGCGGTATCCGCTGTTGAAATACACCAGAGGCTGCCCGTCCCGCCAGTTGACGTGGCGCGCTTCCGCGATGCAGATGGCGTGATCGCCTCCTTCCACCACCCGGACGATCACGCATTCCAAAGCCGCCAGCACGTCGGGCAGAATGGGCGCGCCTAGCCGAGGCCCGCGCTCCCAGTCGACGCCTTCGAATCGATCTTGCGCGCTGCGCGCAAATTTCGTCGAGAGCTTCTGCTGGTGCTCGTTGAGGACATTGACGCCGATCACAATTCCCTCGCGCAGGTAGTCCATCAATCGCGTCTGTTGATCGACGCAAACCAGCACCAGCGGAGGGTCCAGCGACACCGACGTGAACGAGTTCACCGTCATCCCGTGCGGTGTGCCGGCCTCGTCATCCACGGTCAAGATGGTGATTCCCGTTGCGAACTTCGAGCAGGCTCGTCGGAAGTGCTGTTGACTGACACGGGGTTGAACCATCGAGGCTTCGCTTGACAAAACGATAAACCTAATCCTATCATGAAGTTGAACTTCGCGGGTTCTCCCGCTCGGATCGCACCCAACGGCCTGGGCGGCCAACTCCGGACACCTTCTGAGGAGGCTGTTTTGATCAAGCTCGATATCATTAACGAGGTAGTCAACAAAACAGGCATCACCAAAACCAAAGCCGAGATGGCTGTGGAAACGGTCTTCGAAAGTATGAAGAAGGCGCTCGAGCAAGGAGACCGGATCGAGCTCAGAGGCTTCGGCGTGTTCAACGTCCGGCCGCGCAAGACCGGGATTGGCAGAAATCCGCGAACAGGCGCCGAAGTCTCCATCCCCCCGGGCAAGTCGGTGCGCTTCAAGCCTGGGAAGGAATTGCAGACGCTGCGATAGGCCGGCGTCGAGACGCGCTCTTGTGTCCTCCGAGGAGTTCTCCCCCACCGTTCCGGCGTCCGCCGATTTCGAGGAACTTCCTCCGCGCCAGGTCCCATTCGCGTCGCCGTATCCACCTCACCGCTACTGGCTGCATGCACTGCTGCTTCTGCTGACGCTGTTCAGCACGACGTTGGTGGGCGCGCGCATGCAGTGGAACTTCGACCACAACCTCCCGTTCATGAGCGTTGAAGAAGTGTGGAATGTTTTCACCGGACCGTGGCAGCGGCCCGAATCTCTGCTGGCGGGCCTGCCTTTTTCTCTGACGCTGCTTACGAT
>JBOGMR010000689.1:0-3817 GCA_050746825.1 Bryobacteraceae bacterium
GACTGAACTCGTTCCAGCGCGGGTCGACTTCGAGCGCCGGCGCGTCTGCCATCTCCGCGATCGCGATCGCCGCTGTTTCCTGCTGGCGCCGCATGCTGCCGGCGAGGGCGGCCTTGAACCGGACGCCCGTGCTGCGAAAGTGACGGCCGAGGGCTTGGGCTTGACGCTTGCCGAGTTCGGAAAGCCGGTCGTAGTCGTCGCGCGGGCCGGCCTGGCCGTGGCGGATCAGGTAGGCTCTCACGCGGTTGGAGGGTCGAGGTCGCGATAGATTTGCGCCAAAGGGAGGGAACAGCCGACGGAAGCGATCTGCAGTGGCTTGACGAATATTTTGCCAGTGACGTACTCACTGCGCTGCTGTGCCACACGTTCCCGAGCCAAGTATTCTTCCTGGGTCATCCGCGCGATCGGCTGTGAAGCCATGAGTGGATTGTCCTACTTGAGAGATTCGAGGTCTCGATATATCCGAGCCAGAGACAGCGAGCAGCCAATCGACGCGAACTTCACTTCCGCATCCGGACCGTCGTACTCGCGAAGGGTCCATGCGCCGTCGTCCTGCCGTTGGTGATGTTCGACATGCATCGCATCTTGCTCAACGACCAGGTAGTCTCGAAGCGACTCGATACGGCGATAGTACCCGAATTTCTCGCCCCGATCGTAGTTCCGAGTCGAGTCCGGCAGAACCTCGATCAGAACCGCCGGATTCAAAAGAGTATCCTGACGATCGCCGGCTACTGCTGGCGGGCCGCACACCACGCTAATGTCCGGATATGTGTATACCCGCGCGGGCGGGATCCGAAGGCGAACGTCCGTCACAAAAGCGCTGCAGGGCGTCCCCTCAAGTTTGTTGCCCAGCTCTATCGTGAGGTTCGTCACAATGCGGGCGTGGCGAAGGCTCGTGCCCGCCATCGCAAAGACTTCGCCGTCGATGTATTCGCTCTTGTATTCCGCTGCGCGTTCCCGGGCGAGATACTCCTCCTCGGTCATGCGCACGATGGGCTGCGACGCCATGCCATCATTGTCGCCGATTTCGGCCCAATGGAATCAAACTTACGGATCACCAACGAACGTCGCCGACGCGCTCCCCTCGCTCCTGCCTTTCACCGATAGCCTTAGGTCTACCCGTTTCCCGCGCCGTCTGTAGAAGACTACGGTGCTCCGAAGCTGGTCGCCGGTCAACTCGGTCTTCGTCGCCGCATCGCCCTCAGTGATTTCGAGCGTGCCCCCGGAGGCGTCGCGAACCAACCCCAACTTGCGGTCCCACTGAATCCTGAGATGTCCTTCGCGTTCACTCACTTCAAGCGCCAGTCGCTCGCGCGGCACGACAACGGCCTTGGTCAACCAAAGCGCCGCAATACCTATGAGCACCGCCGCCAAGCCGATCAACCAGAATTGTCGCTGGCTTACCCGCCTGTTGCTGAGCTCTGCCGCTTCCTCCTCGACCAATGAGTACGGCGCGGCTGCAATCGGCTCACGCTCAGGTCCGCCGTCAGCTTCCGGTGGTTGAGCAACCGGCAGCTTCGCCGCGGGTTCGAGCAACATCTCTACCTCTGGCTCGGTCTTGATCGATCCGTCCGCATCGCGGTAGAAGAATGCCGCACGCGTCGGCTTCGACACCTCAGGCTTAATCACCAGGCCGATCTGCCAGAACTCCGAAAAGTAGCGATCGAAGATGTCGCGGTCCTCGCCTGACAGCTTGATCTCACTCCGGGTTCTCGATCGATACCACCCCACCGGCGCCAGCCCGCGCAAATCGTCGGCCAGCGCTGCACCTGCCAGCAGCCCGGTGAGCCTTCCATGATCGGCTTCGGATAGTGAGAACGTCGGCCCACGTGCGTGGTCGCACTCAACAGGCCGGAATTCGGTGATGCGCAACTCCCCATCCCGCCAGGCGCCGAACAGCACACCTCCGATTTCCAGGCCGCCTCTCGGAATCGCAAAGAACGCGTCCACCACCGCCAGCCGGATCTCTTCGATCACTTCCGCCGAAAACTGAACCCGAAAAGGACAGCGCCCACCGGCCCAGGTCCGAAGCTCGGAAACCAGTGCCACCTGCTAACACTATCGACGCCTTCGCGGCGAAGCGCCATTCCTCTTTGGGGATAATGACATGGTGGATCCCGACACCGGCATCGGCGGCGCTGCGTCCCGCTTTCCGCAGACGCATCGCTCGGCCATCCTCCGCGCCCGCAGCGACGACGCGGCCGAGCGCGCGATCGCCTTCGAAGCCATCGTCGCAGCGTACTGGAAGCCGGTGTACAAGCACATCCGCCTCAAGTGGCGCCGGTCGAACGAAGACGCGAAGGACCTCACCCAGGGTTTTTTCTCGCGCGCCATCGAGAAGAATTTCTTCGCCGGCTACGATCCCGCCAAAGCGAGCTTCCGCACCTTCCTGCGCGTCTGCCTCGACGGCTACGTCTCGAACGAAGACCGCGCCGCGCGCCGTCTGAAGCGCGCTGGAGACACGCCGCCGCGCGCGCTCGACTTCGAGGACGCCGAGGGCGAGTTGCAGCACATCGAAATCTCAGACGGTACGTCGCTCGAGGACGTCTTCCAGCGCGAGTGGGTGCGCAGCGTGTTCGGACTGGCGGTCGATCGGTTGCGCGAAGAGTGCGCCGCGCGTGGACGCGAAGTCCACTTCCGCCTCTTCGAACGCTACGATCTGGACGACTCGCCTGTTTCCTACCAGCAGTTGGCCGCCGAATTCGGACTCACCGCCACCACCGTCACGAACTACCTCGCCCTCGCGCGCCGCGAACTGCGCCGCATCATTCTCGATCTGGTCCGCGAGCTCACTGGCGACGAGCGCGAATTCGAAAGCGAGGCACGCTTTCTGCTGGGCTTCGAATCGAGGCGCGCCGGATGAAGTGGCTGTCCGATCAGGCGCTCGAACGGCTCCGAGCGGCCGCCGACACACCCGATCTGAGCCAGACGCGCTACCGCCTCCTATCGCCGGTAGGCCGCGGCGGCATGGGCGCGGTGTACCTGGCAGAAGACACCGTGCTCGAGCGGCGCGTCGCGCTGAAAGTGCTGCACGCCGCCGATGTCTCAGGCGACCTCGCCGGGCGCATGCTCCGCGAAGCCCGCATCCTCGCCAGGCTCGAACACCCCGGCATCGTTCCGGTGCACGACGCGGGCGTGCTCCCCGACGGCCGCGTCTTCTACACGATGAAGTACGTCGAGGGCGCGCGCTTCGACGCGTACTGCGAGCAGGCGCCGCCGGCAGATCGTCTGCGCGCCTTCCAGCGAATCTGCGAAGCCGTCGCGTTCGCGCACGCGCGCGGCATCATTCACCGCGACCTGAAGCCGGACAACATCATGATCGGACCGTTCGGCGAGGTACTCGTGCTCGATTGGGGCGCCGCGGCGATCGAGGACGGCGTGATCGTCGGGACGCGCGATTACATGCCTCCGGAACAAGCGCGCGGGGCGGCCTCAGAGATCGACGCGCGCTCCGATGTCTACGCGCTCGGAGCGATTCTGCGATATGCGATGGCGCCCGAGTTCCCGCGGCCCCTTGCCGCGATCTGCCGCAAGGCGATGGCGCAGGACCGTGACGGCCGCTACCGCGGCGCCAGCGAGCTCGCCGCCGATGTGATGCGCTTCGCAGACCGGATGCCGGTGAGTGCGTACCGTGAGAATGTCGCTGAACAAGCTGCGCGCCTCTTTGCGCGCCACAAAACCCCGATCCTGCTTGTGTTAGCCTATCTCGTCATGCGCGCAGCGCTGATCGTTTTCACCCGGCGGTAAGCGACCTATTGAGGCTCGCGGATTAGGACGACGCTCCCCACGGAACCGCGACCGTCAGGGAGCGGCTGCC
>JBOGMR010000690.1:0-4975 GCA_050746825.1 Bryobacteraceae bacterium
GTCGTATGCATCTCCTGCTCGGGCATCGCGAGCTTGCCCGCGCCCACATTCTCGAGCGTGTAAAACTTGATCTTTTTGAAGCCGACGATCTGCCGGTTCACCCGCACCTCGCCGTGCACGCGCCGCGCACCGGCCAGCGCCTCACCGTCGAACTCCTCGAGCGGCGTCACCTGCGTGTAATCGATCGCGTCTGTGAAGTAGTCGCACTCCACCTGCTTCACGTACGCCTTGCGCTCGTCGTAATCGAAGCGCTCCACGTGATACTGCCGCGCCTCGTGCAGATAGATCGCCTTCTCATGCAGGCTCGTCAGCGCTGCTGGAAACGAAACCTCCGCGATCACCTGCGCCTCCGACGTCACATCCACCACTACGAAATTGTCGCTCGATATCGACCGGAGACTCGTCGCATCCGCCGGATAGGATTCCGACGTCCAGTGCCACGCTCCCGCCGAATGATGCAGAAAACCTTGCTCTTCGAGAAAGCGGCACATCTCCGCCGGATCGTGCGCGCCGAATTTCTCGCCATCGCGCAGCGGCAGCTCGAACGCCGCGCATTTCAAGTGGGCCAGCAGGATCTCGAGATTGTCCGCGTTGATGTGCGCATGCTCCGGCGACCGCTCGAAGAAATAATCCGGATGCTCGATGATGTACTGGTCAAGCGGCGCGCTCGACGCCACCAGCACTGCCGCCGCGCTCGACTGCCTTCTCCCCGCCCGGCCCGCGCGCTGCCAGGTTGACGCGATCGTCCCCGGATATCCCGCCATCACCACCGCGTCGAGCGAGCCGATGTCGATCCCCAGTTCCAGCGCATTCGTCGCCACCACCGCGCGGATTTCGCCGTCGCGCAGCGCACGTTCGATCTCGCGCCGCTCGCGCGGCAGGTAGCCGCCGCGATACCCGCGCACCGTCTCCGGCGGCAGCGGCCCGCGCTCGCATGCGTCTTTGAGGTACGTGACGAGGATCTCGGTCGCCAGCCGGTTGTTCGCGAACACCAGCGTCTGATCGCCGCGCTCGATGAACTCGAGCGCGATCCGGCGCGTCTCATTGATGTAGCTCCGCCGGATCCCGAGCTGCCGGTTCACCACCGGCGGATTGTAGAACACGAAATACTTCTCGCCGCTCGGCGCGCCGCTGCGATCCACCATTTCAAACGCCGATCCCGTCAGCGCCTCCGCCAGCTCGCGCGGATTCGCAATCGTCGCCGACGAGCACACAAACTGCGGCGCCGAGCCGTAGAATTCGCACACACGCAGCAGCCGCCGGAGCAGGTTCGCCAGATGGCTCCCGTACACGCCGCGATAGTAGTGCAGCTCATCGATCACGACGTACCGCAGATTCTCGAACAGCCGCGCCCACTTGGTGTGATGCGGCAGAATCCCGCTGTGCAGCATGTCCGGATTGGTCAACACAAGATTTGCGCGCTGCCGGATCGCCTTCCGCGCGTCCTGCGGCGTGTCCCCGTCAAACGTAAACGCGCGAATCGGCGCGCCGATCTCATCGAGCGCCGTCTGCAGCTCGTGCAATTGATCTTCTGCCAGCGCCTTGGTCGGATACATGTACATCGCGCGCGCCTCCGGCTGGCGCAGCACGCGATCGAGGACCGGAAGGTTGTAGCACAGCGTCTTGCCGCTCGCCGTCGGCGTCACGATCACCACGTTCCGCCCCTCGCGCACCAGGCGGAAGCTCTCGGCCTGATGCGTATACAGCCTCTCGATCCCGCGCCGCCGCAGCGCCGCCGCAAGATCGGGATGCGCGTCCGGCGGTATGTCGGCATACTCGCCCGCTCGCGCCGCCTGCCGGCGTATGGCGCGCACCGCTGAGTCGGCGCGCTGCATCAGTTGGGTGAAGTGTTCGAGCGCCGTCCCGGTGGATCGGGCGGAGAAGAGGGTCAGGTCCATAGTTTCGCCTTTTCTTTGCCCTATGATACACCCCGAGCCTGGCCTATGCAGCCCCGCTCACTCAGCCCTCAACGCCTGTATCGGATCCACCGAAGCTGCGCGCAGCGCCGGCATCAACCCGGCCATCAATCCAACGAATGCCAACACCATCCCGGTCGCGACCAACGTGGGAACATCAAACGCGGAGACGCCATAGAGCATGCTCTTCACCGACTGCACCGCAAGATAAAGTCCCACCGCGCCGATCGCTATCCCCACCCCCACCAGCCGCAGCGCATCAGACAAGATCATCCGCAGCACCGCACTCCGCTGCGCCCCGATCGCGATTCGAACTCCGATCTCCGCGGTCCTTTGCGCCACGCTCGACGACAACAGCCCGTACAATCCGATCGCGCTCAGGAACAGCGCCATGGCGCCGAAGAAGCTGCCGAGCTTCGTGATGACGATCTGGCTTCCCAGCGCGGCGTCCATCTGCTCGCGCAGCGTGACGAACAGCACCAGGGGCACGCTGGGAGCGATCTCCTGCAGCGCCTCGCGGTAGGCGGCAATCGCTTGCGCCTTCTCGGCCGCATTCATCAGAAAAACAAGATTGACGCCGCGTTGGAGCGAGTATTCCGCGACCGGAAAATAGATCGTCCGTGGGAGTGGTTCGTTCAAGTTGCCGAACTTGGCATCCTCGGCGATGCCAATCACAAGGCAGGTGAGCGTTTCACGAAACTCCTTGATGCCGGCCGATCGCACATATCGTCCCAAGGCCTGCTGGCGCGGGAAGAGAAGACTGGCGGCCGACTGATTCAGGACGCATACGTCACGGCGGCGTTCATGCTTCGCGAACTCGCGCCCGGCCACGATATTCGTTCTCATGGTACGGAAGTAGCCAGGGCCGACCTCGTTGTATGGAACCCGAACATTCTCTGAGGCGGCTGACCTGCCGGTGAGCGCCTCGAACGCGGCAGTGGGTTGTACGCCGGTCATCGGCGTCAAATAGGTGACCGCTGCGGAACGGATCGAGCGCTCCATCCGGTCCACCATTCGCTGATAAAGATCGAGCCGGGCTTCCTCTTTGAGGCCTAAGCGATGAATCGGCGGCGTCTGAATGGTGACGTGATCCACATCAAAGCCCGTGCTTTCGCCGCGCAAACGAATCAGGCTTTGCGAGAGCAGCGCGGCCAGCGTGACCAGCACCACCGACAACGACACTTGAATGGGAACAAACGCGCGTCCCGCAATCCGGCGGCGGCCCGACGCGGTCCTCGATTTGAGAAGCGTGCCTGGGTCGGATCGCCCTGCCCGAAACGCAGGAAGAAGGCCGAAGAACAGCGTGGTCGTTACCGCCAGCAGAGCGGTTACCAGGAACACCGTGTTGTCCGGCTCGAGCGAAACTCCCGCGCCCCAGTTGGGATGGCGGAAGAACGGCAGGAGCAACCCGCTTCCGTACCAGGCCGCAAGCGCCCCGAGCCCGGCTCCCGCCAGCGCAATGACGAAGCTTTCGGTCAGATACTGGCGGATCAGGCGCCAGCGCGCGGCGCCGATCGCGGTGCGGATTGCAAACTCCCGCTGGCGTTCGTGGATTTTTGACATCATGAGGCCGCTGATGTTGACGCAGCAGAGCAGGAGGACTATCGCAACGAGACCCTGCATCAGATATAGAGGGCCGGAATAAGTTTGGCCGAACATGGTCGGCAGTCCGGTGCGCGCCGATTCGATCGCCAGCCTCGCCCCTTTCGCTTCCGGACTGCTACGCCACTCCGGCGAGATGTACTCGCGGAACAAGGCCGGTTGCCGGACCGCGAGCTCAGCCGCCGCCTCGCTGAGGGAGGCGCCTGATCTCAGGCGGGCGATCGTGGAACAAAACGTGGAGTACTGCGGGCTGAGGATATCGCGCTCTGCCAGCACGTTGACGAATTGAATCGGCAGGTAGAGCTTTGGGTCGTGGCCAGGCCACAAGCCATTGAATCCACGCGGCGCCACGCCCATCACAATTGCGAGCCGATTCGAGACTTGAAAAGTCCTGCCGAGGACCTCTGGATCGGCGCCGAAGCGGTCGCGCCAGAAACCGTGGCTGAGTACGACCGGCCAGCCGCCGGGCGGCCCGCCAGGAACGTCGTCGGACTCATTGATGAGCCGGCCGGCGTGCGCCTTCATCCCGAGCAACTCGAAGGCATTCCCTCCGGCAAGACCTGCCTGATACCAGCGCAATGTTCCTTCCCGATCGTCGACCACGACCGAATTGAGCGACCAGGCTGAGATTCCCGAGAAGGATTGTTGCTCCGTCCGAAGGTGCTGGATCATGCGGTACGGAATCCACGGCCTGATCTGTCCCGCTTGCGCCGAGACCAGTCCGATGCGAGCGAGTTGTTGTGGTTCCTCGACCGGTAAACTTCGCAGCAGCAGGCCATGAAGCAGCGTGAAGATGGCGGTGTTGGCGCCGATGCCGATGCCCAGAGTTAAGATCGCGGTCAGGCAGAAGACCGGATTTTTCCGTAGCCCTCGCACCCCGAGGACGAAATCCTGCCACCAGCTTTCGAGGATGGTGATGAACTCCTGATCCCGCACATTCTCGACAATCGATGCAGTGCTGCCCATCGCGAGATGCGCACGCCGGCGAGCCTCTTGCGGCGTCACGCCTGCGCCGTCCTCCGCGTACAACTCCAGATGGGACTGCAGTTCGTCTTTTAGATCCTGATCGCTGCGAAAATGCCGGAGCAGGGCGATGCGCCCCGAAATCCAGGCATTTACTTTTTGATAACCCATGTCTGATCTCCGGGAATCACGTCGAGCACGCGAATTGCGGTCAATTTGTGCTTCCAATACACCACCAGGAAGGGAGAGGGTTGCGGCTCGAGGAACAGATCCTGGCGGAAAAGATACCAGGGGCCATGCGTTTCCGCGGCCGGCCTCTCGCCTGGCGCGAGTTCGTAACCGAATGCCTGCAAGTCCGTGCCGACGCCCTTCTCCAGTTTGATGACGCGCTCGAATGGCGGACGGCCGCCGAGCCGTGCATCGTGGTCGATCATGCGCACGTATTCGCGAAGCATCGGCATTCGTTCGGACGTGGACCGGGGACGCACCCTGTA
>JBOGMR010000691.1:0-4589 GCA_050746825.1 Bryobacteraceae bacterium
GAGCAGGACGGAGGCGGGATCTACGTGATGAACTCGACGGGCGGCGTCCCGCACCGCTTGACCTGGAACGGCGTCGGGTACAACCCGTGTTGGTCCCGCGATGGGTTGCAGATCGTATTCGCCTCCGAGAGTATTCTCCGGCCGGAAGACCGCGTAATGCCCACGAGCAAGCTCTGGACGATTCGAAAGCGTCAGGGCGGCAATGGTTGGGACAACAACGAGAAACTGCTCTACAAAGGGGACGCAGTTCAGCCGGCCTGGTCACCGCATGGACATCGGATCGCATTCTGGCGGTCGAAGGGCGGCCAGCGGGACATTGTGACGATCCGCGCCGACGGGCAGGATCCGGTCGAGGTCACCAGCGACGAGCACATCGACTGGAATCCCGTCTGGTCCGATGACGGGAGTTATCTATACTTCTCGAGCGATCGGAGCGGCCACATGAATCTGTGGCGTATTCCGATCGACGAGCTTTCAGGGAAGACGAAGGGAAACGCGGAAGCTGTCAGCAGGTCCCCAACCGACCTGTCGCACATCAGCTTCTCCGGCCGCGATCAGATGTTGTTTGTGCAGCGCGACTTGAGAGTCAATCTCCACAGAAAGGAGTTCAATGAAGCATTGGAACCCGTCGACGCCGCTCCGGCCGTCGAGGTGACGACGGGAACCAAGCAGGCGGCGCGAGTCGACGTGTCCCCGGATGGTGAGTGGCTCAGCTTCACGTATGCGCGTGGTAAACACGAGGAGATTTTCGTCGTCGATAAGGACGGCGGCAAATTGCGGCAAGTAACCGAGAAAGGCTGGATGGACCGCGGACCTCGCTGGTCGCCCGATGGACGCCTGATCGCGTTCTTTTCAAAGCGTCCGACGGACCGGGAGCGCGAAACTAAAACGCCCAGCAAGTGGGCAATCTGGATCGCGAACCGGGACGGCACCGGCCGCCCCAAACAGATCACCGAGTTCGAAAAAGGCGTCATCTATCCGATTTGGTCGCCGATCGATGCGAGAATGGCGTATACGGTTGCCGCCGAGCCTCCAACGGTTGAAATCGCTCATCTTGGCAACGCAAGCCTGAGCGGGCCACAGGCTCTTCCACCCCTACCCAATGAAGGCGAGGTGTTTCTATGCTGGTCGTGGTCTCCAAACGGCGCCTACCTGGCCGGTTTCCGGCAGCGCAAAGACAATGGAGCGTTCTCCGGCATCACGATCTACTCGTTCTCCGATGGGCAATACCGCGACGTAACCAACATCGGCAGCGATCCAGTGTGGCTAAACGACAGTAAGAGGATTCTGTTCCACCATAACGGTGCGATCCATCTGGTCAGCATCGATCGCCCACACGAGCCAAGGCAAATTCTGTTATTGACCAACGACATCGCCCGGCGGGGATTCGGGCTGACGCGCGACAACCGGTTGATCTTTTTCAGCGTGGAACAGGCCGAGTCCGACGTGTGGATGGCGACTCCGTCGAACGCACGGCCTAAGCCGGAAGCGGCGGCGTTGACGGCACAGTAGCGTCAGGGCGCAGAGCCGCGAACATCGCAAGCGGCACAGGCGGGCTTGGCAGGGCAGCGGATAGGGTGCGGAAGGGCGAGGTTATGATCGCTTCCAACATCTGAGACTGACCGTAGGCCGAAGCTCATCCCCACAAACACTTGCACCCCGGTGCACGCCGGATCTATACTCGACTCGATCGGCCTAAGGTATCGTTCACTGGGCCAAGGGGTCTGATTGCACTCGCCCGCCCGGTTCTCGGTGCGGGATGTTTAGGGGGAAAACCGCGATGTTTTCACATGCCAGGCTAATCGCTTTGGTCATACTCAGCGCAAACGTCTCATTCTCGCAGACCGTCAACGGAACTCTACTCGGCGCCATCACCGATTCGTCCGGCGCCTCCGTTCCCAACGCGCAGGTGCAGTTGAAGGAGGCGAATACCGGCCTCGCCCGGGAGATGCATACAAGCGACGCCGGCACCTACGTCTTCGCGAACCTGCCGCAGGGCACCTATTCGGTAAGCGTCGAAGTGCAGGGATTCAAGAAGGGCCTCCGAGAAAAAGTCGACGTGCTGGTGAATACGACGGTGCGCGTGGATCTCACGCTTCAGCCAGGCAACGTCACGGAAGTGGTCATGGTCACCGCCGAGGTCCCGCTGCTGCAAACCGACCGCTCCGACACCGGAACCAAGATTGAAGAAAAGACGCTCGCCAATCTACCTGTCTCGACGCGCGGCGGGCGCAACTTTCAGTCACTGCTCAACTTCGTGCCGGGCGCCACGCGCGTCACGTTCGAGCACTCCGAGTTCTTCAACGCGGCCAGCACGCTGCAAACGCGAGTCAATGGCCAAGGCCGCATGGCCAACAACCTCCAGTTCGAAGGCGTCGATAACAACGAGCGCACTGGCTTGCTCCAGGTTCTGATTCCGCCGATTGAAGCGCTCCAGACCGTCGACATTTCCACTTCCAACTATGAGGCGGAACTTGGCCGCGCCACCGGCGCCGTGACCAACATCGTGCTGAAGTCCGGCACCAACCAGCTTCACGCGCAGGGATACTGGTTCAACCGCGTCAGCGCGCTTTCCGCGCGCCCCTTCTACGATCCCGCGCGGGCCAACTTCGTCTACAACTACTTCGGCGGCCAGGCCGGCGGCCCGATCGTCAAGAACCGCACGTTCTTTTTCTTCGACTTCTTAAGACAAACCGATCACCGCTACTCCAACGACCGCTATACCATTCCAACCCTTGACGAGCGCGCCGGCGATCTCAGCGTCTCGCCGAGCGTGATCTACGATCCCGCCACTGGCAACGCCGACGGAACCAACCGCACGCCTTTCACCGACAAACGCATCCCATTGAGCCGGATCGGGGCGATCCAGGGCAAGATTCTGGCCCTGATTCCCGCGCCGAACCAGCCCGGTCTGAATCAGAATTACTTCACGCAGATTCCGTTCGTGCGCAACACCAATCAATTCGACATCAAGGGAGACCACCAGCAAGGGGTGAGCAACCGGTTTTCGGTTCGCTACAGCAGGTCGGTTCCGACTACCTACGACGGTCCGGCGTACGGCGCCGCCGGCGGCCCTCACGGCGGGGGATTCCAGGGTACCGGGACACAAGCCACGCACAATGGCGCCATCAACTACAACCACTTCTTCTCGCCCACGCTGGTCACGGAGGTCCGCGCCGGCGTCAGCCGCTATCGCAACGATGCGCAGCAGGTGGATTACGGGACTAACGCCTCCGACGCGATCGGCGTGCCGGGTGTCAACACCGGCGATCCGTTTGTCTCCGGCCTCGTCAGCATGGAAGTCGATAACTTCACAAACCCGATCGTCGGCTATTCCGCTTCTCTGCCCTGGGTCCGCGCCGAAACGAACATCGACCTGGTCAACACCTGGACCAAGACGCTGTCACGGCACACCGTCAAATGGGGGGCCGACCTGCGGCGCATCAGGGACGAGTTGCTCCAAGCCCAGACCTTCAATCCGCGCGGCGTGTATCGCTATGGCGTGAACCAGACCTCAATCCCCGGAGCGGCCACCAGCTTCGGCAACTCGTTCGCGAGCTTCCTGCTCGATTCCCCGCGACAGACGGGACGCGATCTGCCCCTCACGTTTCCCACGTTCCGCGCCTGGCAGTTGTTCACCTTCGTGCAGGACAAGTGGCAGGTATCGCAGAAACTCACGGTCGACTTCGGCCTGCGCTGGGAGTTCTATCCGCCGGCCGTGTCGTCGCACGAGCGCGCCGGCTTCTCGAATTACGATCCAACAAACAACACACTGGTGTTGACCGGCGTGGGCGGGAACCCGCAGAACATGGGGATGCAGACCAACTACAAGGACTTCGGGCCACGCGCCGGCATCGCCTACCGGCTCAACGACAGAACCGTGCTTCGCGCCGGATACGGCATCAGCTTCACGCCCTTCCCGGACAACCAGTATGGCTGGAACAACTTCCCGGTGACACAGAACAACAACTATAACCCCCTGTTCACGTACGCGGTCGCAGTTCTCCCCAACAACCAGCCGGCCACACTCGCGCGCGGGTTCCCGGCCCCGACACCCGCCGTGATCCCCGAGAGCGGCATCATCACCAACGCGCCGGATCAGGTGTACAACGTGATGAACAAGCAGTTCCGCGAGCCCTACGTGCAGAGCTGGAACTTCGCCGTACAGCGAGCCTTGCCGCGGAAGTTCGCGTTGGACGTGGCATATGTCGGCAACCACGGCGTCGCGCAGCCCACCAATTACAACCTCAACGCCGCCACCGTGGTCGGTCTCGATGTGCAGGGCCAGCCGCTCGTTCCTCGCTTCAACCGCCGATCGACGACGAACCTGCGCTACCAGGGCTTCAGCTCCAGCTACAACTCGATGCAGGTGAAAATCGACCGCAGATTCTCGGGCGGCTTCCTGGCCGGCGGCCACTACACGTGGTCGAAGGCGCTCGGATACACGCCGCGCTATTACATCAACACCGGCCGGAACTGGGCGCCGCTCGATTTCGACCGCCGGCAGAACTTCGCGCTGGCGTATGTTTACGAGCTGCCATTCGGCAAGGGTAAGCGCTGGATGAATAGCAATCCGGTAGGCGCGGCGG
>JBOGMR010000692.1:0-3613 GCA_050746825.1 Bryobacteraceae bacterium
GCTATGTAGAGCGGAAAAGAGTTCGCTTCGAAAACTCCCGCAAGATTTGTGTCTTCTGACAGAACGATCTTGCATGAGCGTGGGGAATCGGCAAGGTACTGCCTCACCTTCGACCGTGTTTCGTCTACGTCGACGGCGAGGACGATGAGTTTATCTTTGAATTCCCTGGTGATCGTTTCGACGGCCGGTTGATCGCGGCGGCAATAGCCGCACCACGTGGTCCAGAACTGGACTAAGACGACCTTGCCTTTCACCGTGTCATTGGAGAACCGCTCGCCGTCAATCGTCCTGGCAGTGAATCGCGGCGCGGGCTCCCGGTCGTCGGCAGTCTGAACACCGAGCCAGACCGCGGCGCCCAATGTGAACACCGCGAGGCCGACGACGGCCACGGCTTTTGCGTCCATACTTACGATCATACCTTTCGCGGCATCGAGGACGGCGGCGCGAGGCAGAAGCTCCTGTCACTTAATCGACACTCGCCTGGGCTACCCTATACTTATGCAAAAAAGTCTCGCCACGTTGCTTCTGGCCCCCTGTCTGGCCTTTGCTCAGTACGATACCGCGACGGTGCTTGGCGCCGTGACTGACAGTTCCGGCTCGGTCGTCGCCGCCGCGAAAATGACTCTTGAAAACACGCAGACCGGCATCCGGCAAAACGGCGCCACCGACGAAGCCGGCAACTTCCTGTTTCTGAATCTGCGCATCGGCACCTACAAAGTCACGGCCGAGTCTCCCGGATTCAAGACGGCAAGCTCGGATCCGTTCGTGCTCACGGTCAACGCGCGCCAGCGGGTCAATCTCGCGCTCGAAGTCGGCGAAGTCACGCAAAACGTGACGGTGCAGGCGGCGGCTGTAGCGCTTGAATCCGATTCGAGCGACCGCGGGCAGGTCATCAATCGCGCCGCTATCGTTAACCTGCCGCTCAACGGCCGCGCTTACGCCGACCTGGCGCTGCTCTCGCCCGGCGTGCGCAAATCGAACATTCTCAACCGCGACGCTTCCTTCAACGTCAACGGCCTGCGCAGCTCGCACAACAACTTCCTGGTCGACGGTGTCGACAACAATGCCTACGGCACTTCGAACCAGGGCTTCTCAAACCAGGTCGTGCAACTCAATCCCGACGCGGTTGAAGAATTCAAGGTACAGACCAACAACTTCTCGGCCGAGTTCGGGCGCGCGGGGGGCGCGGTAATCAACGCCTCACTCCGCAGCGGCGCCAACGCCTACCACGGCTCGGTGTGGGAATTTCTTCGCAACACCAAGCTGAACGCGGTCGGGTTCTTCAAGCCGACGACGGGCGTGAAGCCTGTACTGGTGCAGAACCAGTTTGGCGGCGCGGCCGGCGGCCCCATCCGCAAAGACAAGATCTTTTTTTTCGCCAACTACGAAGGTTTCCGGCGCGTCGAACGCACGCTGCAGTTCGCGAGCATTCCGACCCTCGAACAGCGACTGGGCCGCTTCGGTGTTCCCATCCGCAATCCGGTGACTGGCGACGTCTATACGGACGGCGTCGTTCCGGCGAGTGCGATCACACCCTTCGCGCGGCGCGTGCTCGGCGATTTGCCGAACCCATCCAGGCCGACGAATCCCGGCGCGCTGCCCTCCAATAACTGGGACTACCTGACACCGACCCCCTGGGACGACAAGAAAGGCGATGCGCGGCTCGACTATTTCGTCAACACGAAACTCAACGTGTTCGGCCGCTACAGCCATCGCCTGCTCGAGCGCATCGAGAGCCACGTCATTCCGGGCCCGTCCGGCGGCGACGCGAACGGCAACGTGCGCGTGCTCAACAAGCAGGTCGCGGGCGGCTTCAACTACAATCTGTCACCGACGTCGCTGATCGACTTTCGCATCGCGGTAGGGCTATCGGAAGGCGGCAAGTCGGCGCTAGGCGCCGAGCGCCCCAGCATGCAACAGGAGTACGGCATCCCCGGTCTCCCCGATTCACCCGTGATCGGCGGCGGCCTCACCAATCAGGCGGTCGCGGGCTTCACTTCCATGGGGCGCCAGTCGTCGAATCCGCAGTTCCAGAATCCCTTCGTCGTCAACCCGAAGGCCAACTACTCGAAGATCGAGGGGCGTCATTCGATGAAGGCAGGCTACGAGTTCCAGTCTATCGACACCGACATCTTCGACTTCAATCCGCAATACGGCCAGGACAGTTACTCCGGGCAGTTCTCGCGGCCCGTCGGCGCGGCGTCCAACAACCTTTTTAACCTCGCCGATTTCCAGCTCGGCGCCCGCTCCGGCTACAGCCTCAACAACGAGATCGTACTCAATTACCGCCAGCGCATGCACTTTTTCTATTTCCAGGATGATTGGAAATTCTCGCGCAAACTCACGCTGAACCTCGGCGTCCGTTATGAGTTCGCCACGCCGCAGTGGGAGGATCGGAACCGCATCTCCAACTTCGATCCCGTGGCAGTCTCGTTGATTCGCGCCAAAGAAGGCAGCGTTTACGACCGGGCGCTCGTTCACCCCGATCGCAACAATTGGGCGCCGCGAGCCGGCCTGGCCTACCAACTGATGCCGAGGACCGTGATCCGCTCCGGCTATGGGATCAGCTATGTACACTTCAATCGGCTGGGCGGCGAAAACCTGCTCGGATACAACGGGCCGAACATTGTCAACCTCACCGTCAATCAGTTGCCGGCTCAACCACTCTGCACCGGAAACAACTACCGCAACTGCTTCCGCCTGACGCAGCAAGGCTACCCGACCGGGCTGGTCGATCCGTCCAACTTCTCGACGGCCACCACGCGCACGAACTACACCCCGGCCGGCTTCCGCACCAGCTATGTGCAGAGCTGGCACTTCACCGTCCAGCATGAATTGGCCAGGGACCTCGTGCTCGATGTCGCCTACGCCGGCAATCGCGGCAACGGATTGATGATCCTCGGCGACTACAATCAGGCGCGGCCCAACAACCGCGGAGAGAACATCGTCCTTGCGCAGCGGCGCCCCATTCAGGGTTTCGACTTTATCCAGATTTCCTTCGGTGGAGGTTTCTCGACGTACCATTCGATGCAATGGAAGATCGAGAAGAAGTACGCCGGCGGACTCTATCTACTGAACAGCTTCACGTGGTCGAAGGTGATGGATAACGCGGCAGGGCACCTCGAGGCTTTTAACGGCGACAACTCGCGCGTCAACTTCCGCGACCTTCGCAACCAAAAGGGACCGGGTAGTTACAACCAGCCGATCAACAATACGACGACGGTGGTGTGGGAAGTTCCCTACGGGAAAGGGAAGCGGTGGGGCAGTAGCGTGAACGCGCTCGTCGATGGGGTGATCGGAGGATGGCGCCTGACCGGAATCAACACGGCGACCGCCGGCCAGCCCGTGAACATCAGCTACGCTCCACCTGCCGCGTTCTCAGTTTCCGGCGCCCCGACCTACCGCCCGATCTATCTGGGCGGCGACCTGTACTCGGCCGATCGCAGCGCGACCAACTACTTCAACAAAGCCGCGGTGATTGCGCCAAGCACGGTCGACGCGAACGATCCATCGCGGCCGTTTGGGAACCTGGGGCGCAACGTTGCGCAGACTCCCGGTATTTACAACCTGGACTTCGGCGCGCACAAAGCCTTCAACCTGCCGTGGGAAGGGA
>JBOGMR010000693.1:0-3346 GCA_050746825.1 Bryobacteraceae bacterium
AGTACAGCACGATGAATCCGAGCCCGCGCGGCAGCGACATCTCCACCAGGCCTCGTGACTCCGGGTTTGCTGTGAACCAGAACGCGCCCACCGCGAGCACGCACCAGAAGCCGTACCATAGCGTCGAGGAAAAGATCGTGAGCGCCGCGCTCCGAGCTCCGCCTCGCGCGTTGCGGATGGAAAGCCACTGGGCCCTCAGGATAGCCGCGATCACAGCCACTCCGGCAGTTCGTAGGTGCGGCCGGCTCCCACCACGCGCACAAAAACATCTTCCAGCGTGTCGCGCGCGTCGGTGCGCAGCTCGTCCATCGATCCCTCGATCACGATCTTGCCTTCGTGAATAATTGCCACCCGGTCGCAGAGCCGCTCGACCACTTCGAGCACGTGCGAGGTCAGGAAGATCGTGTTCCCCTGCCGCACCTGCTCGGTCAGGATGTCTTTCATGAGACGCGCACCCACCGCATCGACGCCTTCGAACGGCTCGTCCATCAGGAAAAGCTCCGGTCCGTGGATAAGCGCCGCGGCCATGGCCACGCGTTTGCGCATCCCCTTGGAGTATTCCGCAATCAGCTTGCGCCCGGCGCCGTCAAGCTCGAATAATGCGAGCAGCTCGGCGCCACGCTCCCGCGCCAGGGGCCTGGCCAAGCCGTACATCCGGCCGACGAACTCGAGGAACTCACCGCCCGTCAGCCGGTCAAACAGCAGCGATTCGTCGGGAACCAGCCCGATGCGGCGTTTCACCTCCAGCGCGCCGCCGGGCATCGGCAGGCCCAGCAGCTCGACCGACCCCGAAGTCGGAGGAATCAGACCCGTCAGCATACGGATCGTGGTTGATTTGCCGGCCCCGTTGGGCCCCAGAAACCCGAAGAACGTGCCGCGCTCTACCGTGAGGTTCAGCCCGTCGACCGCCGCCTTGGCTCCGTATACCTTTCGAAGATCGCGCACCACCAGCGCCGGGATTCTCTCCTCCGCCATCCATTTTTATCGTAATTCATGTTCTGCCCAATTCGGCCGATATATTCAACATGGCAACGTTAGGAACGATTGCCCCAGATCAAAACGTCTTCCCGCACCGCGCTCCCTGCCATAAGGAGCTCATTCTCAAGGCATTGGATAAGTTGCCGCCCTTTTCTCCGGTGCTGAACCGCGTCCTTGCGACGCTGGCCGATGAAGACGTCTCATTTGGGGAGCTGGCCGGGCTGATCGAGACCGATACCGTACTGGCGGGCAATCTGCTGCGCATCGTGAACTCGCCGCTTTACGGGCACCGTGCCACCATTAACTCGGTCCGCCACGGGGTCGCAATTATCGGCCTCAACCGGATCCGCAATCTGGTTCTGGCGTTGACGGTGTCAAGCAAATGGGCCAAGACCGCCGTTCCCAGGCGCTGGTCGCATCGACACTTTAACTTGCACTCGCTGGCGGTCGCGGTCCTATCCGACTTGCTGATCCTCGAGTTTCCGGCGCCTTATCCCGAGGGCGCTTTTGTCGCCGGCCTGCTCCACGATATCGGCAAGCTTCTCATCGCCATGGCCGTACCGGACGAATTCGAGAAGATCTGCGCTCTGTGCGAATCCGGTGAATCGACGATGGAAGCCGCCGAACAACACCTTCTCGGCATCAGTCACGCGGAAGTCTCCGGCCTTGTGCTGGAAAAGTGGAACCTGCCCCTGCCGATACGCCAGGCGGTTACGTCTCACCATTCGCCGATGACCGCCGACTGCGGCCGCTTGCACCTGGCTCACGTTGTCCAGATTGCCGACCACTATGTGAACGCGCACAATCTAGGCATGCCGCCCTATTGGCTGAAGCCGGACGCGGGCGTCTCGTTTGCCGAGTTCGGCCTGGGTGACATTATCCAGAAGGTCGCTGAGTCGTTCCAGACCGAATTCGCAGCCATCCGCGGCACGATCTGAGCCGGAGTGGCTCGCGCTGATTGGGTGGGCGGCCATTTTCAGTTAGCCATCCGCGTCAGCCGCACCGCCGTGCGAAGCACGCGCGCGTCCTGACCGTGGCCGGCGGTGAGCTGAAGCCCCAGCGGCAATCCTCCGCCGGTGGGCATCGGGATCGCAATGGCGGGCGTCCCGATCGCGGTCCACGGCGCGTTCATTCGCGAATCCCCCGTCGATGCCAGACCTCGTGGCGCCGGCCCGGTTGCCGCCGGTACCAGGATCACAGGCGTCGCCTTATACAACTCCGCCATCCGTGCTCGGCTCTCGGATATGTATCGTCTGGCTTCGTCGTAGCGCGCGGCGGATATTTGCAGACCTTCGCGCACCAACGCGGCCATGTGATCGAGCCGGTCGCCGTATTCGTTGAAGCGCTGCTGATGGAATCGGGCGCCCTCATAGGCCATGACGACGTTGCTCGCATCGGAAAGCTGATTGAGCATGGGTGAAATATCGACCCCGCGAATCGTGAGGCCTGCCTTCCGCAGCGACGACAGCGCACTCTCGAAAGCAGCCTTCATCTCGGGCTCGACTTCCGGCGTTGGCTCGGGCGCCCCGAGGGCAAAGTCCTCTTCCTGTCCCGCCGGATAACCCAGCGCTTCCCAGAGCCGGAGCATGTCCGCCGGTGTGTGCGTGAAGAAGCCGAGCGTGTCCAGGCTCTTCGCCAGGGGCAAGATCCCTTCCATCGGCAAAAGACCGTAGCTGGCCTTGAACCCGGTCACTCCGCAATACGAGGCGGGCCGCAGCACCGAGCCCCTGGTCTGAGTTCCCAACGCGAATGGCGCCATGCCCGCGGCCACCGCGGCGGCCGATCCGCTCGAGCTTCCGCCCGGCGTATGGTCCAGGTTGCGTGGGTTGCGAGTCGGTCCGGGAGTCCGGTACGCGAAAGCCGTCGTGTGAGTCTTCCCCAGCAGGATCGCTCCCCGGCGGCGCAGGTTCTGAACGATCGCCGCATCCGCCGTGCCGACGCGGCCTTTGTAAATGGCCGACCCGTATTCTGTCGCCAGGCCGCGCGTCTCCATGATGTCCTTCGCGCCGAACGGGATTTCGGAAAGCTTTCCGCTCCCGGCCGGTTTCTGCGGCTGCACTTGCACCCACGCGTGAATCGACGGGTCGGCCGTGCGAATCCGCTCGAGACAGGATTGCAGGCCGAGTTTCCGGTCCTTTTGGCTGGCCTGCAACCAATCGGTTAGCGTTTCCAAACGCGCTGCCGCCCTGGCCCGGACAGCCGCCGCAAAGATTGCGGCCAGCAGGTTTCGGCGATCGATCTTAGGATCGCTGTCACAGGACATGCGGCCAGCATACAGCATCGTGGGGCGGCGCCATGGTTCGCGCCGGCCTTCGCGGCCTACTGTGCGGCTTGGGTGCGCGACATGACAGTGATAGATTCGTGGGAA
>JBOGMR010000694.1:0-3794 GCA_050746825.1 Bryobacteraceae bacterium
CAGCAGGACGCTCGAAGCTCTCACACCGAAAATGCGCTAGAATTCACCTTGGCCGGTCAGATTTACATACGCGGGCCGCAACAGGGCAATCTCCTCGATCGTCTGCGCCTGCTTGCGCCATTCGGAGACGTAGTAGGCCGAGATCGGGAAAGTGGGATAGACATGGATGAGCTTCGGCGCTACCGTGGTCATCGTCACCAGCCGGTCCGGATCGCGGTAGGCCAGCGGCTTCAGCAATATGCCGTTCACCAGGCTGAACATGGCCGTGTTCGCGCCAATGCCGAACGCCAGTGTCAGGACCGCAACGGCCGTGAATCCCGGGGTGCGAGCGAGGGACCGAATTGTATGGCGGAGCATGCTATTCAGACGTGCGAGTCCCGGGCTCGTTTTGCCCGCCGTTACGGATCGAACGTTCGATCGACGTAAATCCAGATCGCCCGCGACATGCGCAGCACAAACGGAACCAGCGGCAGGCTGATCAGAAACGCGCAAAGCAGCAGGTATTTCATCGGCCAGCCCTGAATCAGCCACATAAAATACAGAGCCGTGGCAGGAAAGGCAAACAGTGCATAGCTCACATACATCGCTCCCGTGAAATAACCGGGCTCCCGCTGGAATTCGAGGCCACATTCCGGGCAGTTTTCATTCATATCGAGCGGCGCACGATAGAGAGGAACGCGGAAGATCGGACCGCTGCGGCACCGCGGGCAGACTTGACGAGCCAGACCGCCGAGCCAGCTCACACCTTAATCATAGCGCCCGCAGTGTCTGACCAAAGTTTGTCTGGTAACCTGAGAAACGCTCATGACCGGGTTCCTGCGCGATGTCCGTTTCGGTCTGCGGCTTCTGGCGCGGAATCCCGTCTTCACGGCGACTTCGGCGCTGCTGCTGGCGATCGGAATCAGCGCGAATACGCTGATCTTCAGCGTCGTCGACGCGCTGCTCCTGCGTGAGCTGCCGGTCGCTCGCCCGCACGAGCTGGTGCGGCTGGTGGTGATCCATCCGACCAACTTTGTCACCTGGGAGCTCGACTACGAGTTGTATGAGGCGCTCGCCGCGAAGCGCTCGAGCTTTTCGGAAGTGCTGTGCCAAGGCAACGCCGACGTTGGCCTGGTCGACGGCACGTCGACCGAGCGAGTGCGCATCAGTCTGGTCTCGCCGAACTTTTACTCGTCGCTGGGCGTCGGCGCGCATCTGGGGCGAGCCGACACCACGGGCGCAGTGTTGAGCTACGACTTTTGGCAGCGGCGCTTCCGCGGCGATCCAGCGGTGCTTGGCCGCGGCCTGATCCTCAACGGTCACGCATTCGTGGTGATTGGGGTGCTGCCGCGGGGATTCAACGGTCTCAGCCCAGACACCAGCCCCGACATCCGCGTGCCCGTGACCGCTGATCGCCTCTTGACCGAGATCGACGCCGAGGAGCGGCGAGTCGGCGTCGAGATCTTTGGACGGCTTCGTTCAGGCTTCACTCTGGAAAAGGCCGAAGCTGAAGCGCGAGTCCTGCTCCGCGCGGCCGACAAGGAGGGTCTCAAGCGGCGCCAAGCCCGCAACCAGGCAGTTCAAAGGGATTTTCTCGAAACGAACTATCGGCTCGAAGACGCCGGCCGGGGGATTTCAACACTGCGCACGCAGTTCTCGCGCGGCCTCGTGATGCTGATGGCCGGTGTCGGTCTGCTGCTCCTGATGGCCTGCGCAAACGTGGCCGGCCTGCTGCTTGCGCGTTCAGCCGTGCGCGCGCAGGAGATGAGCGTGCGACTTGCGTTGGGCGCAAATCCGTGGCGCGTGGCGCGTCAACTGCTCACCGAGAGTCTGTTGCTGGCCGTAATCGGCGGCATCGCGGGAATGCTGCTCACGTACGCGTGTCTGCCGCTTCTGACAGGGGCACTCCCTCCGATCCGCGATCGCCTCGCGGTGCTTCAACCGCTCGCCGTGCGCATTGACATCGATTGGCGCGTGCTCGCGTTTGCGATCGCGGCCACCCTGGCAACCGCGGTCTTGTTTGGAATTTCGCCGGCCTTGCAAGGAGCTCGCGTTGATCTTTCGACGGCTCTACGCGCCAGCCGCACCGGGACTAGGCGGCTCTCCGCGCAGAAGCTCGCGGTCGCCGCGCAGGTGGCGGTCTGCACATTGCTGTTGGTCGGCGCGGCGCTACTCATCAAGACTCTCGAGCGAATGCGTGCGATGGATCCGGGCTTCGATCGGGACCACGTAGTCACATTTACAATCGACCCGCGCATGAGAGGTTACAAGCCCGAACGTGCGGAGCGTCTCAGCCTCGACTTGCTTGACAGGACGCGCGAGCTCCCTGGGATGGCCGCGGCCAGCATCGCGGGACGCGCGCTGATGCGTGGTACCGGTGTGAAAGCCACCTTCGGCGCTGAGGGGACTCGGATCAGCGCGAACGACTTCCTGAACACCAGCGTGAACCAGGTTATGCCGGGCTACTTCGACACAATGGGAATCCGCCTGGTAACGGGCCGCAATTTCATTCCGTCCGACGACCCCAGGCAGAAGCCATCGAAAGTGATCGTCAACCAGGCGTTCGCACGCCGGTTCTTTCCCGGCGCAGACCCCATCGGAAAACGATTCGGCCCCACCGGGCCCAGCGGCCTGGCAGTGGGATCCTGGGAAGTGATCGGCGTAGTGACCGACGCCAAGTACCGCTCGCTACGAGAAGAGATTCCGCCGACGCTCTACGGTCCTGCCTTTCGCGGATTCGGCTACGGCCCTTTCGTATTACACGTCCGCACACTCCAGCAGCCTGAGGCGATGATTGGCCCGGTGCGAAATGTGCTGCGCTCGCTCGATCCGGAGTTACCGTTTGTCGAAGTGAAGACGCTGCGCGAAGAGGTCGAGACGTCGCTCTGGCAGGAGCGGTTGCTGGCGGCGCTGTCTTCAATCTTCGGCGCGATCGCCGCGCTGCTCGCGACGATCGGTCTCTACGGCGCACTCGACTTTGCCGTTAAGACTCGCGGGCGCGAGATTGGCGTGCGGATCGCGCTCGGAGCCGAACCGATTCGCATCGCGCGGCTGCTCTTGCGCGAGATACTGCTGCTAGTCGTTGGTGGAGTCGCGCTCGGTCTCGGTTTCTATGCCATGAGCGCCCGATGGATCCGCCAGGCGCTATATGAAGTGCAGACTACGGACCCCGCAGCTATCGGGTCCGCATTGGTCCTCGTGGCGGTGATCGCAATTCTCGCCGCCGCGCCTCCGGTCTGTCGCGCCATTCGCATCGACCCAGCCACCGCGCTACGACAGGAGTAACGCGGGCGGGTCGTCGATCACCGGCGTATTGCCGGTTCACGGGCTACAGCGCTGCCACCAGCTTCGCCAGCAGCGCAGTACGGTCGGCGATGCGGTCGATCAAGATGCTTTCGTTCAGGGCGTGAGCCCCTTCACCGACGCCTCCGAGGCCGTCGAGCGTGGGGACGCCGATGGCGGCGGTGAAGTTGCCGTCTGAGCCGCCGCCGGTAGAGGATTCTTCGAGCTTCACGCCCAGGTCGCGCGCCAGCCGTTGCGCCGTGCCGGAGAGCTTCACGATGCCTTCGGACCGCTCCATCGGCGGCCGGTTCACGCCGCCTTCGATCTCGAGCTTGCACCGTTTGTCGATCGGCCGCAGCGCGCGGAACTTGCGGTCGAGCGCGGGGACGTCTTTCAACCGCGGCACCCGGACGTCGATTTCGGCGCTCGCTTCTGCGGCAATCACGTTGGAGCGCGTGCCGCCGGAGATCACGCCGGGATTCACGGTGATGCCTCGCCGAAGATCAGTGAAGCCGGCGATGCGGTCGATCTGC
>JBOGMR010000695.1:0-5591 GCA_050746825.1 Bryobacteraceae bacterium
GAGCTGGGATTCAGCGAGCAGTAACGCAAAATCGAATGAGTGAGTGAAAGGAGCCTTCAATGATGCACAAGAGACGAAACATATTGGGAGCCCTGTTGGGCGCTGTCGGATTGGGCAAGGCCGCCAAGGCCGCCGATGGCGACCAGAACGCGTCGGGAGAAAGAAATCTGGATGTGCCCATCCTGTTCAGGACGCTGGACGAGGTTCTCATTTTCCCGCCCACCGGTGATGGCGTCCGCACCGGCACTGCCGTAGGCATCATCAGCGGCGTTACGACAACCAACTTCCAGTTCCTGGCGGTCCCGCCGCCCGAGTTCAAGGCCGACGATCTGGTCGCGATCACCGATGTCGATGGCGATCAGATTCTCTTCCGCGCGCAGGTAACCGGCCGCTTCCTCGCACCGTTCGGCGACCCCACGCGCGGGCCCGTGGCCGGCCTCGGCGGCCCTTACGCAGGGACCTACGAAGTGCTTCGCGCCACCGGCAAGTTTGGCTATCTGGTCGGCCGCAAGTTCCCTTGCAAGGGATTGGGAATGAACCCGGCACGCCAGGGATTTCTGGGCTCCGTGTACACGGAAGTCTACACCGACCGTTTCGACAGTCGCGTCTGATCGGGCTCTAATGAACGGTCTGCTCTCAAAGTGCATAGTGGCGGGTCTGATTGCGTGCACCGCGTGGGCCGAAGATCCGATCCTGGTTTTCGAGCCTCTGGCCCAGCCTCTCAAGCTGCCGCCCGGACTGGTCCAGACGCTGCCGGTGAACAAGACCGGCAGCCTGTTCGGCGACACGCTTCGAGCGGTCGATTGCACCGAGGACAAGGACCTGCCCTTCGGTCTGTGCGGGAACCAGTTGTTCGGCGGGCTGGTCATGACGGACAGCCATCTGTCCGGCGTTATCCAGATCCGTTTCCACCCGCCGGTTCGCAACGTGTCGCATTTTGAGGTGTACGTCAACGCGCTTACCGGCGACGACTCTGCACTCACGGCGCCGTCCGGTTACGATCTGCCCGTGTTGTTCAACCAGGTCTCCGACGCTCCGGCGCGCATCTCCGAAGGCGATCTCGACCTCACCACCGGCGGCGTCAGCAAGCTCCAGTTCCACGTGCTGTTCCGCAACACGGCGCTGCTCGCGCTCGGCAACGTGAATCCCAAGCTCGTCGCTCCGGTGATCACGTTTCCCGGTGTGCGCGGCCACGCCTGGGCGCGCTTCCAGCAGCGCGCCGATGGACTGCTCGATTTCACCTTCCGCGGCAGCACCTTCCTGCCTCTTGGAAAGGACGTATTGGGCGATCCGGTTCGCTTCCCGCTTCCGCTGTGCGGACCGGGCTTCCGCTGCGCCAGCATTCTTTCGCGCGGCACGTCGCTGCATCCGCACCTGTATCTCAGCACCCGCGAGCCTGAAGGGCCGGAGTGCGGCGCCAATTGCCCCGACATTCCGTTCAACAGCGTCCGCGAGTTCAACATTTTCACGCATAGCACCAGCTTCGGCGACGACTTCAACCTGGACATCCCGCAACTGGGCGGCAACGGCCCCGGCCGGTCGCATCTACAGGGCCGCCTCCTGATCCAGTTCGGGCCCAAGACCGGCGACAGCGTTCCGATTGCCATCACCAGCCTGGTGCCCGAAGGCCTTCTCGCCAAGCCGCCGGAAAGCCCTCTGCTTGGACCCGGGTTCGCTCCAGGTCTTCTGGGTCAGCCCGAGGTTCTTCCCTTCCCGCTGCTGAACTACAAGCTGGATCGCGTTGTCTTTGTCGACGAGCCGTTCAACTTCGTGCATGCCGCCATCAATTTGAAGACCGGCCGGCTGATCGGGGACGCCGTCTGGCCCGCGTATTACGGCCAGAGCCTGGCCGACGTTCTCTTTCGCCAGAACGATGGCCGGATTTCTCCCGACCCGTTCTTTATGCTGGCCGACATTCCGCACCCGCCGCAGGCCGAGACGCGTTACGCGCTCTTTGAAAAGGGACCGAATGGCCAGCTCATCTTCCGTCTGAGCGCCGAGCACAAACGATCGTTCGCCACGTTCCGGTTCCCATCGCCCGACTACATAAAGGCGAACAGCTTCATCGCCGGACCGGAGGGAACGCTCGATCTGTTCCTCCGCATTCAGGCGTCGATGCCCGTCGACACGCCGTCGGCGCGAATGACTGGCGGCGCCAGCAACGTGCTGTCGTCGTTGGGCGACCGCTTCAACTACAGCTACTCGATGCCCTGCAACCCCGGGGGCCAGAGCTTCGCCTTCGAGTACACCAACAGCAACTCGGGCGCTACGGGCGGCACGTTCCGCATGAATCGCCTGGCGGCGGTCAACTGCTTCAACTCGCGCACTTCCCGGCTTCCAGCCGGCAGCCACGATACTGTGCAGTTCAGTGGCTTCGGCGCCTGGAGTAAGGACGCAAGCAATGCCAAGCCACGCTTTGTGAGCGTGCAGGTTTCCACGAATCCCGAATTCCCGTACGTTGGAGTCCTGCTCTTCAAGGATCCGGACGCCGACGGCGACGTCGTCCAATCCAGCGCAAATACGAGGCCCGCGGTCAAGCCGCTTCCATAGGAAGATAGACCTGTAGGGGCGCCGCGCCGCCATGGAAAAAACAAAAACCATCCGGCAGAAGGAACTGATCCCCGGAGTCACGCCCGGCGAAGTGTACGAAGCGCTCACCAACGCGTCCAGGCATTCCGCCTTCACAGGGTCCCGAGCCACGGGCGCGGCGCGGGCCGGCTCGAAGTTTACCGCCTGGGACGGCTACATCACCGGCAAGCACCTCGAACTCGAGAAGGGCAAGCGAATCGTTCAGGAGTGGACCACTTCCGAGTGGCCCGAAGGTCAGGAGCCGTCGAGGATCGAGTGGACCTTCAACGCGAAGAAGGGCGGTACCGAGGTGACGATGGTGCATTCGAAAGTCCCCGCCTCGCAAGTTGAGTCCTACCGGCAGGGGTGGATCGACTACTACTGGGAGCCGCTGAAACAGCACTTCGCAGCGAGGTCGTGAGACTGCGCATTCGGCCGGTGCTATGCGGTGTCACACCGGTGCGATTAATTTCAGTTAACTCTCTGAAACCGGGTGGCCGCCACACCCGTAGGAACGCACCAGGAGGCGGTCCATGAAGAAACTCCTGCTGACGGTAACTCTGGCAACCTGCGGCGCGATGGCGGCGCGCGCGGGCGCCCCGTGGTCGGTGAACGTGCAAATCGGCTCGGCGCCCTATTACGGGTATGCACCGGCGGACGTGGTGTACGTGGAGCGATACGTTCCTTATTACGAAGTGCCGCATGTGCTGGTGGTCTCACGCTATGCGCGTGTCCGGCCCTCGGTTATCGTGGGGCATTATCGTGGCGGATGGGGCTGGGACCGGATCTGCAATCGCTACGGCGTGCCGCGCAGTGTCGTCTACGGCTCGGGATATTCGTATGGTCCATCGTACGGCCGGCCGGATGGATACGCCTATGGGCGGTCTTACGGACCTCCCTACGGAAACGCGTACGGACACTACAAATTCAAAGGCAAGAACAAGCACAGAGGCCGCTGGTAGTCCGCGAGCAATGTTCGCGCGCTAAGAAAATGCTCCTCGCCGCTGGAGGAGGATTTCCATGCCCGCTACGCGTACCATGGCAAAAGACGTATCGCAGGAAAACCGGGAAAGCCACCCGGTGGTCCGGCACCTGCAACGTCAGGTGGCCAACGCCTTCGTTCTCTACGCAAATTACAAGCATGGCGGAGCGCATCCGCATGATCGGGCCGGACGTGCCGCTCGTCCAGCTCAAGCAAATGCGCGAGGCGGCGAAAGAGGCGGATCACAGCAACGACCCTGGCACGGTGGATGTTTCTCGAAGGCCGTACAGATTCACGAGAAGCACGAGTGGTTTCTGCGGCAGGTGCTGAAGAAGAAAGACGGGCTGGTGACGTAACTCGCAGCCCGTGGTCAAAGGGCTGCCTGGCTCCAGAACAGGCTCCAAAACGCGGTTGCACCCTCTCCCCCGCCATGTTATCCTCATAAAGTTACTCCAAAGCTCAGTGGGAGGTTCGTGTGCCTGTAGGCGGCGCGGGCCGTTCGCACCAATGAGGGATAGATGGCTACTAAACCAGGAAAGCAGTATCAGTCTGCCGCCAATCAGGTCGAGAAGCGGCCCTACCAGCTCGAAGAAGCGATCCCTCTTCTGAAGAAGATCAAGTTCGCTAAATTCGATGAAACGGTCGAAGTGCACATGCGGCTCGGTGTCGATCCCAAGCACGCCGACCAGATGGTGCGCGGTACCGTGGTTATGCCGAACGGCCTCGGGAAATCGAAAACCGTGCTTGTGATCGCCAGTGGCGATAAGCAGCGAGAAGCGCAGGAGGCCGGCGCGGACTTCGTCGGCGGCGACGACATGGTCAACAAGATTCAGTCCGAGGGCTGGGTCGACTTCGATGCGGTCATCGCGACGCCCGATATGATGCGTTCGGTTGGTAAGCTCGGCAAGGTGCTCGGCCCGCGCGGCCTGATGCCCAATCCGAAGACCGGCACCGTCACTCAGGACGTCTCCAAGGCGATTAAGGAAATCAAAGCCGGCAAAGTCGAGTTCCGCGTCGACAAGACCGGCATCATTCACTCGCCGGTCGGCAAGGTCAGCTTCGCCGCCGACAAGCTCGTCGAGAATGCACAGAGCCTGATTCAGGCTGTGCTCAAAGCCAAGCCTGCCGCCGCGAAAGGGAAATATGTAAAAAGCGTGGCGGTGTGCTCCACGATGGGCCCCGGCATCGCGCTGGACGTGACCCTGTTCAATCAGACCGCCAAAACGGCCTAGCGGAGAATCGTCATGAAGAAGAAAGAAGACAAGCAGAAGGATCTCGAGGCGCTGCGGCAGGCGCTGACCGGCGCGAACAATCTTTTTGTGACGGGATACGAGAAGCTCAAGGTCAGTCAGGATTTCGAATTGCGGAAGACGGTGCGCGGCGCCGGCGGCCACTACAAAGTGGTAAAGAACAACCTCGCGGAAAAGGCCGCTGAGGGTACTGCCGCCGAAGCTGTACTCAGGGATCTGAAGGGCATGTGCTCGATCGCCTACACCACCGGCGATCCGGTGGCGCTGGCCAAGGCGCTCACTGCCTACGCGAAGGTGAATCCGGCATTCGCGTTCAAGGCGGGCATGGTTGAAGGGCGGGCGATCGACATCAAGAGCATTGCCGACCTGGCGAACATGCCGTCGAAGGAAGAGATTCTCTCCAAGCTGCTCTTTTTGATCAACGCGCCGGCCCAGCGGCTGGTGACGGCGATGAACGCCGTCGGCCGCAACCTGGCGGTGGTCATCGATCAGGCTACCAAGGAGAACAAGTTTCAGTAGCGACTTTCAATAGCGAAAACAGGGGCGATTCGCACTACCGCGCACCGCTCCCTGGCTTTCGACAGCAGAGGACTTTATGGCAGATATCAATGCGATCGCAGAACAGATTCAGGGCTTGACGTTGCTCGAAGCTTCGCAACTGGTCAAGCTCCTCGAGGAAAAGCTCGGCGTTTCGGCAGCCGCGGCGGCTCCGGTCATGATGGCGGGCGGCGGCGGCGGCGCGGCGGCCGCACCGGCGGCGGAAGAGAAGACCGAGTTCACCGTGGTCCTCA
>JBOGMR010000696.1:0-4729 GCA_050746825.1 Bryobacteraceae bacterium
ACCGCGGACCATGAGGCGCTGCGTGGAGGTAATCATGTGATCGACGCGGCCCATCACCTGGTTGCTGTCCTGGGTGATGGGGCGATTGTAGATGTGGCGGCTGTCGGCGGTGTTGGCGAGCGGAACCAACTGCTCGATGAACTTCACCGCGGCCGGATCGAACCGGTTCGCCGGAATCACTTCGTTCGGGAATGGGGTCCGCGTCGCCGGATCCACCGGCTTCAACCGCGACTGCGAGAAATCGCCGCGCCGCTCAAGCGCCGTCGGAACCACGAGGTTCGACAACGTGTCGCCCTTACGGTCGCGCACTCCCTCGAAGGAGATGAAGAAGAACGTTCGGTCGCGCCCGTTGTAGAGCTTGGGAATGTAGACGGGTCCGCCCAGCGTCGCGCCGAACTGGTTCCGGCGCAGCTTTGATTTTTGGAGCGCGAAGAAGTTGCGTGAATCCAGCGCGTCGTTGCGAAGGAACTCGTACACCCCGCCATGGAACTGATTCGTCCCGGCGCGCGTGATCGCGTTGACCACCGCTCCGCTGTTCCGCCCGTACTCGGCCGAATAGTTGTTCGTCAGAATGCTGAACTCTTCGAGGGCGTCGGGATTGGGCAGCAGGGACGCTGTGTTCGTCAGCGGATCGTTGTTGTCGCCGCCGTCGAGCATGTAGTTGTTGGCGATGCCCCGCGCGCCGTTCACCGAAATCGCCGTGTTCTGGCCAAGGCTCACGGTACCGGTGCTTGGCACCGCGCCGGCGACCAGCAATTGGAGTTGCAGCGGATTGCGCCCATTCAGCGGGAGGTCCACCATACGGCGCTGATCGACGATTTCCTTGATCGTGCCGCCGACCGTCTCCACCAGCGCGACCGCGCCGGAGACGTTCACCGCTTCAGTCACCTGTCCGATTTCGAGCGACACGCCGGCCTGCCTCGTCTGATCGGAATCGAGGCGAATGCCATCCACCACGAACTGCCGGAAACCCTGCTGTGTCGCCTCGAGCCGGTAGTTGCCGACCGGAAGGCGCGGAAAACTGAACCGCCCCGCATCGTCGGCGGCGGTCGTATGCTTCAATCCGGTAAGCTCGCTGGTTACGGTGACCGAGGCGCCGGGGACGACGGCTCCGGACCTGTCCTGAACGACGCCAACAATCGCGCCGGTCGACTGCGCCATCAGACTGAGGGCGGAAATCAGTAGCGCCACGAAAGCTTTGGAGAACAATTCACTTACCTCCCAGGTAGGGGCAGTATACTCGATCCCTTCAGACAGAGGGGATTGCCGCGCCCCAAACGTCCCCGTTCATAGCCATTGACAGTATGGCCAGTGTGGATATAATCGGTACCATGGCTGCGGGCGATCCTTCCGTTGAATCCTTTCTTCCCCTGCCTCCGGCGGCGTTTCACATTCTGATGGCGCTGGCCGATGAAGACCGGCATGGGTACGCCATCATTCAGGATGTCGAGTTGCGGACCCACGGCGAGTTGAGGCTGAGCGCGGGAACGCTGTATCGATCGATCCAGCGAATGCTCGAGCAGGGCCTGATTGTGGAAACGCGCGACCGGCCGGCTCCGGAGCTGGACGATGAGCGGCGCCGGTATTACCGGATCACGCGCTTCGGAACCGGAGTGGCACGCGCGGAAGCGCGGCGCCTCGCGCAGTTGGTGCGGCTGGCTCGGGCGAGCGGGTTCGCGCCCGGGAGGGCGTGATGCGGCTTTACCGGGCGTTGCTTCAGCTCTATCCGGCGGCGTTTCGGGCCGAGTATGCCAGCGAGATGTGCAGCGTGTTCGAGCAACGCCGTCGTGACGCGTCGGGAGCGCTCGCCGTCGTGGCTTGGTGGTTCGAAGTCTTCTTCGACGTGCTGTGCAACGCGTTCGCTGTGCAGTGGGATTACTTGCGGCAGGACCTGCGCTACACGGCGCGAACGTTGTCGCGCGCGCCCGGGTTTGCGATCACTGCGGTGCTCGTCGCGGGCCTCGGCGTCGGCGCGACTACGGCGGTGCTGACGATCGCGGATCATGTCTTGATCCGGCCGTTGCCGTTTGCCGATCCGGACCGTCTGGTGAAGCTGTGGCAGACTACGCCCGGATACACGCGGATGGAGCTGTCGCCCGCGAACTATCGCGACTGGAAATCGATGAGCCAATCGTTCGACGCGATGGCGTCGTATCGCGGACTCTCCACGAATCTGGTGGGGCACGGAGAGCCGCTCCGGCTTGAGGGAACGGTGGTGACTGCCGAACTGTTTCCGATGATCGGTGCGCAGCCGGCGCTCGGACGGCTTTTCACGGCGGAAGACGATCGCGAAGGAGCGCCGGGTACGCTGCTGCTGAGCCACGCCTTGTGGCAAGGCGTGTTTGGCGGCGATCCGGGCGTGCTCGGAAAGCGAGTACGACTCGACGACGGGCTCTATGAGGTGATCGGGGTGATGCCGCGCGGGTTTCATTTCCGCTCGCGCAAAGAAGAGCTGTGGACGCCGATGCGGTTTACGGCGGCGGACTTCCGGGACCGGGGCGACAATTGGCTGGACGTGGTGGCGAAGCTGAAGCGCGGCGTCGGGATCGACCAGGCGCGAGAGGAGATGCGAGTGATCGCGGCGCGGCTCGAGCAGGCCTACCCGAAGGAGAACGCGCGCACGGGCGCGAACGTCATCAGCCTGCGGGATCAACTGCTGTCGAACCAGACGCGAATGCTGCTTGGCGCACTCCTTGGCGCGGCGTTGTGCGTGCTGCTGATCGCATGCGCGAACCTGGCGAACCTGCTGCTGGCGCGCGGCCTGGTTCGACAGAAGGAACTCGCGGTGCGTGCGTCGCTCGGCGCCGGCCGGGATCGGCTCGTGCGGCAGCTCGTGACCGAGAGCCTGGTGCTGGCGCTGTTGGGCGGCGCGCTTGGCATCGCTACCGCGAACGCAGCAGTGCCGGTGCTTAACCGGGTGGTACCGACGTCGCTGCCGATCGCCGAGCCGTCGATGGATCTGCGCGTGCTCCTGTTCGCCGTTCTGCTGACGGTCCTGACCGGTCTCGGTTTCGGTGTGTTGCCGGCGATTCGCGCCTGCGGCAGAGCTGGGGCGGACGGGCTGCGCGAAGGTTCGCGCGGCGGAGTCGGCGGCCGAAGAGAGCGGCTGCGTGCGGGGCTGGTGATGGTGGAAGTCGCCGTCTCGGTGGTGCTGCTGGTCTCGGCGGGTCTGCTGGTTCGGGCGCTCTGGCGGCTGCAGGCGATCGATCCGGGGTTTCGCACCGAAGGTGTGCTCACGCTGCGGACTTCGCTGCCGATGCCGAAGTATGAAAAAGCCGCGCCGCGCGAGCAGTTCTACGCGCAGGTTTTGGAAGACGTGCGCGAGCTGCCGGGCGTGTCGAACGCAGGGTACATCAGCTTTCTGCCGATGACGATGCGCGGCGGGATCTGGCCGGTGAACATCGGAGGGCAGACGCAGAACCGCGCGGAGGGCCATACGGCCAGCCTGCGGATGGTGACGCCGGGGTTCTTCGCGACGATGGGGATTCCGCTTCGCGCCGGGCGCGATGTAAGCGAGTCAGACACGCGCGAGTCGCTGTCCGTCGCTGTGGTGAGCGAGTCGTTCGTTCGGAGATACTGGCCGCGCGAGAATCCGCTGGGTCGCCGCTTCGGGTTCGGCCTCAGCGAGCGGACCATCGTGGGAGTGGCCGGCGACATCAGGGTGCGGGGCTTGGTCGCGAACAGCGAGCCGCAGGTCTATCTTCCCTACAAGCAGATTCCGGATGGCGGACTCATCTGGTACGCGCCGAAGGACCTGGCGATCCGTACGTCGATGGACGCGGGCGCGCTGCTGCCCGCGGTCCGGCGGATCATTCGGAGCGCGGATCCCGAGCAGCCTATCTCGGATGTGCAGACGATGGCCGAGATCGTCGAGGCGGACACGGGGCCGCGGCGGGTTCAGGTGCGCGTGCTCGGCGTGTTCGCCGCGGTTGCGTTTCTGCTCGCCGGCATCGGCCTTCATGGGCTGCTCTCGTTCACGGTTGCGCAGCGGTCGCAGGAGATCGGGGTGCGGATGGCGCTGGGCGCGCAGCCGGGCGACATTCTGCGGATGGTGTTGCGCGAGAGCTTCGTGCTCGCTGCGGCGGGTGTCGTCCTGGGTGGGGCGCTCGGGTTCGCCGCGGGGCGGTGGATGGAGGCGCTGCTTGCGGGCGTGAAGCCGGGTGACGCGGCGACGTTTGGGAGTGCTGCCGGCCTGTGCCTTCTGATGACCGCGCTCGGGAGTTTGCTGCCCGCTGTGAGATCGGTGCGCGTGGATCCGGTCAGCGCGATTCGCGCGGAGTGACCTTCAACAAACCCAGGTGAACGCGCGCGACCATGTGCATGTAGCCGCCCACGGAGTAGCGGTCTTGCGCGGCGGTGGTGATGTGTTCGAGGGCGCGCGGCTTGTCGTCGAGCGCTTCGTAGTAGAGGCCGACGTACAGGCGCGCGTAGAACTGGGATTCGACTTCTGAGCCGCCGGCGTCGAGCACCTGCTGGGGTGTGAGCTCGCCCTTGAACATGCGGTAGACCTCGCGCATGGGGACTCGCGAGTCGTTGCCGACCGGCAGCAGCGCGGCCTTCGCCTTGGCCGGCGATTCCGCTCGCGCGACGCAGAGGAAGTGCCAGGCGGCGTTCTCGACGTCGGCTGGATTCACGGTGCGGTGCGACTCGAACTGGGCGCGGCAGTCCTTATATCGTCCGGCGTAATATTGGGCGATGCCGCGCTGCCAGAGTTGCGGCGCGTCGGCGG